>NZ_JAQFUL010000118.1:0-10994 GCF_027716265.1 Bacillus cereus group sp. Bc031 | reverse complement strand
TCTACTCTCAAGTTTTAAAAAATAAGTCCGATGCCAAAAGGCATCGGACTTATTTTTTAAACTTGATGGCTATGACCGTGCGCGGTAGCTTTTTTGTGTAGTGTAAGTGAAAATATATCAGCGATTATTGGAATATATCGACTGTAACTTAAAATATATCAGCGATTATTGGAATATATCGACTGTAACTTAAAATATATCGGCGATTATTGGAATATATCGACCGTAACTCAAAATATATCGGCGATTTTTAAAATATATCGACTTACCGACAAAAGTTGACAAAGGAGGCTGTCCCAAACAGTCTCCTTTCTTATTATGAAAACGTATGGCGCAGTCTATTTAAAATTTCTTCTAAAACAGACCTTGGACAGCCGATGTTAATTCGAATATGTTCTTCGCCGCCTAATCCGTACTTCTCACCAGGCTCAACAATAATTTTTCCTTTTTCTTCGAGCAATTTAGTGCGCTCATCTTGAGAAAGCTGTAGGCGAGAGCAATCAATCCATAATAAAAAGCTACCTTCTGGCTTCGTTACGGAAAGAGTAGGTATGTGATCTTTCATATATTTACAAGCAAATTGAGCATTATCTTCTATATATAATCGAATTTCATTTAGCCAATCGTTACATTCTGTATAGGCACTTACCATCGCTGTATAGGCAAATATATTTAATCCGTGGAAGCCTTGTCTATATTGGATAGATGTAAAGGCTTGACGGAGTTTTTCATTTGGAATGATAATAATCGATGCTTGTAATCCAGCGATATTAAATGTTTTACTTGGAGCCATACAAGTAATCGTGCGCGCTGCTAATTCTTCGGATAAAGAAGCGAACGGTGTATGTGTATGATCTGCGTAAATAATATCGGAATGAATTTCATCTGCGACAACGATTACATTATATTTGGTACATAAAGATCCAAGCTTTGTTAGTTCCTCTTTCGTCCAAACACGCCCTATCGGATTGTGAGGACTGCAAAGAAGCATGAGTTTAATGCCTTGTTGAAATTGCCTTTCTAAATGCTCAAAGTCTATCGCATATGTATCATTTTGTTTCTGTAATGGACTTACGCATAATTGTCTGTTGTTTGTTGTGACCATTTCGAAAAATGGGGGATAAATAGGTGGTTGTACGAGAACGGATTCGTTTTCCTTTGTGAAGGCCTGTATGCTCGTACTAAGAGCTGGAACGATTCCGGCGCTAAAGACAATCCACTCTTTTTGAATATCCCAGTTGTACTGTTTTTTTGTCCAGTTACAAATAATATCGCCAATATTTTCGGGAGGAAGTGTATAGCCGAAAATAGGATGCTCGATACGTTTCTTTAAAGCAGCTTGAATTGGTTGTGGTACTTCAAAATCCATATCAGCAATCCAAGCATGGATAAGTTCTTCGTTTTTATATGTATCCCATTTTATACTATGGGTTCCACGTCGATTGACTGTTTTATGAAATAGTTGCATAAGTTTGCCCCCTTCTTCTGTAAAACCGTTAAGTTATGAAATTTCTCTCTCTTCTTATAGAATAGCTGATGTGATAGGATAAAGAAAAGTATTAAAAAGTGAAAAGGCGGGAAGCGAATGGGTACATATGAAAAGATGATAGAGGTTGTGAAGAATTGGGATCCGTTTCAAATGGGACCGGAGTTTTATGAAACAGAAGCGAGCGATGTTGTGAACGTCGCAAGTGTGTTTGATGATTCAAAATACATCGCAAAGAAGATTCAACATATATACTTTATGTCTTTTGAGGAAGTACCTGCGCTTGAAAAATGTGAGAAGTTAGCTGTGGAATTACTTGTAATAAAAGAAGGCGGAAGTTGTTCATTGTAGGCTGTCGGAATTTCCGACAGCCTTTTTATATTACTGCGCAGAAAAAGCCATAATTTCTTCATAAACATGTTCCGGTTTTTCTTCAGGTAGTAAATGCCCTGTATTTTCGTAAGAAATAAATTTCGAATTCGGTAAATCTTTGTGCAGACGATGACCCACATGTACAGGGACGACCCGATCTTTTTCACCCCAAATGAGTAGCGTAGGTGTTTCGATTTTTTGTAATTCAGTTGAAGATAAGTCACCTTCACGATCTCGTATCATACGAGTTAAAGCGGGGAATATACGGTTGTCATAAAAAGGAGCAGAGTAACCGGCCTTCATTTCATCGTCAATTAATGAATGATCATGAACGACATTCATTAAGTTATGAACAATGCCGCGCCGTATAATCCAATTCTTTACGTATAAATGAAAGAACGGTAAATAAGAAGAGTACAGTAAAGGTAAAGTTGCGCGTGCTAAATAGCTAGAGCTACATAGTAAAATTGTCTTTGAAATTAATTCAGGACGTATACGGTTTACGTAAAGTGAAATTTGGCCGCCCATAGAATGTCCAACTAACACAATGTTTGAGAGAGATAAGTGTTCAATTAAATCGATTATAATCATTGCTAAATTATGATAAGAATACTTAAATAGATGAGACTTATCACTCTTCCCGAACGGTGGTAAATCAAGGGCAATGACTGTTCCTTCTTTTGATAATAAAGGAATTAGACGGCGGTAGCTGAATGAGGAAGATAAAAAGCCGTGAACGAGTACGAAAGTAGGACGTTCTGTTTTATTTTCATGTTCATACAATTCGTAATGAACAGTAGTGCCGCGAGTGGGAAAAGTGAAATAAGGACAAGTAGATTCGTGATTCATTTTTTGTCACTCCATTGATTTTTGTTCATATCATTTCCAAGGCAGAAAAAAATATGTTAACAAAAAAAGGCAAGATGACGATGTCATCTTGCCTTTCGTATATTCAGTATTACCCGCGAACAATATTAGGCGGTGTTTTTCCTTGTAACGCTGTAACTAAATTTTCAGCGGCGGTCATAGCCATTTGTTGCCTAGTTTTTAATGTTGCAGATCCGATATGTGGTAAGGTCACAACATTTTGTAATGATAAGAGCGGATTGTCTTTTTGAATCGGCTCTTGTGTAAACGTATCGATGCCTGCTGCAAAGATTTTCTTTTCTGTTAACGCATCGATTAACGCTTCTTCATCTACTGTTTTCCCGCGAGAAGCATTAATGAAGATAGCTGTTTCTTTCATGAATGAAAATTCCTTTTCTCCGATAAGATGGTACGTTTCATCTGTTAATGGAGTAAGAAGAACGATAAAGTCAGACTGCTTTAGAAGTGTCTGTAAATCACAATATGTAGCATCGAATTTTTGTTCAGCTTCTTCTTTTCGGCGACGGTTATAATAAAGAACATCCATATCAAATCCGAATTTCGCTCGTTTTGCAACAGCTTCACCAATTCGGCCCATACCGATAATGCCGATTGTACTATGGTGTACATCTAGCCCAAAGTGCTCTTTTCCAATTTCCGCATTCCATTTACCATTTTTACGTAGGAGTCGAGTTCACAAACACGACGACCAGCAGATAACATAAGAGCAAAAACGAGGTCAGCTACTGTATCATCTAGTACGTAAGGTGTATTTGTTCCGATGACATTGCGCTTTTCCATCGCTTGTAAATCAAAATTATCGTAACCGACAGAAATGTTGCTTACTACTTTTAAGTTAGGAGCCGCCTCCAATAATTCTTCATTAATAGCAGATCCGAAATTTAATAAACCATCTTTATCTTGTATTTTCTCTAGTAGAACATCACGAGGTACCTTCTCATTTTGCTCCCATTTTTCATAATCACAGTGTTCTGATAAATAGTTTTCTACAAATGTTGGAACTGGTTCAGCAATATAAACTTTTGGTTTCACGATTCCATCCCCTTTCGCTTTATCATGCATTTTTCTGCTGAGTAAAGTTTCACTTTACCCCGCTTTAACGAGCAGTAAGACTCCCACCTAAAAAGACGGTTGAGACAAAGAAGTGAGGTGGGAGATCAAGCCCGATTGGAGCGGGCTAATAATCCATGGGGTGAACCTTTCCATGGATTAAAGTTTCACTTTATTTTGACATAATTCACTAAAAAAATCTTCTTTTCAAACTGGAAAGGCTATTTGTATAATTTAGACACAAACGAAAAGGAAGGATGATTTATATGGTGACAGAAAAAGAATTAGAATTATTAGCTTGTCTTGAAAAAAGTAGTCGATTATCTGTAGATACATTAGCGAAGCTGTTAAATATAGAAGTAGAAGAAGTAAAGAAAATGGTTGAAAAATTAGAAGCGGAAAAGATTATCGTGGATTATGTAACACATATCGATTGGACGAAGGTGAAAGAACATACAGGTTTAACGGCAATGATTGATGTGAAAGTTACGCCAAAGCACGGCGTTGGGTTCGATGCGGTTGCTGAGCAAATTTATCGTTATTCAGAAGTGAAATCTGTGTATTTAATGTCAGGGACATATGACCTTTCTATTACATTAGAGGGAAAGACAATGGGAGAAGTGGCGATGTTTGTTTCTGAGAAATTAGCAACAATTGAATCTGTCGTTTCTACGACAACGCATTTTATTTTGAAGAAGTATAAACATGAGGGGATTATTTATGAAAAAAACGATGATGATAAGCGAATTGTGGTGACACCATGAAGCAATTTGAACTATCTAGAGCAGCGGAATCTTTACAACCATCTGGTATTCGAAAGTTTTTCGATTTAGCAGCAAATATGAAAGGTGTTATTTCGCTTGGAGTAGGAGAGCCTGATTTCGTTACACCTTGGAATGTGAGGCAAGCATGTATCCGTTCTTTAGAACAAGGATATACGTCATATACAGCAAATGCAGGATTATTGGAGCTCCGTCAAGAAATAGCAAAGTATCTAAAAAAACAATTTGCAGTTTCTTATGATCCAAACGATGAAATCATTGTTACAGTTGGAGCAAGTCAGGCGTTAGATGTAGCGATGCGCGCCATTATAAATCCTGATGATGAAGTACTCATTATTGAGCCAAGTTTCGTTTCTTATGCCCCGCTTGTGACATTAGCTGGAGGCGTTCCAGTTCCTGTGGCGACTACTTTAGAAAATGAATTTAAAGTACAACCAGAACAAATTGAAGCAGCTATTACAGCGAAGACAAAGGCAATTTTACTTTGTTCACCAAATAACCCAACAGGTGCAATGTTAAACAAGTCCGAGCTTGAAGAAATAGCAGTGATTGTTGAGAAGTACAATTTAATCGTATTATCTGATGAAATTTATGCAGAACTTGTATACGACGAAGCATATACAAGTTTCGCGAGTATTAAAAATATGCGCGAGCATACGATTTTAATTTCGGGATTTTCAAAAGGATTTGCAATGACAGGATGGCGTCTTGGTATGATTGCAGCTCCTGTTCATTTTTCAGAATTAATGCTCAAAATTCACCAATATTCTATGATGTGTGCCCCAACGATGTCTCAGTTCGCAGCACTTGAAGCGTTACGTGCCGGGAATGATGAAGTAATTCGGATGAGAGATAGCTATAAGAAACGCCGTAATTTTATGACGACATCTTTCAATGAAATGGGATTAACGTGTCACGTGCCGGGCGGAGCATTTTATGTCTTTCCTTCAATCTCTTCAACTGGACTATCTTCAGCGGAATTTGCAGAACAGTTATTATTAGAAGAAAAAGTGGCTGTTGTACCTGGAAGTGTATTTGGCGAAAGTGGCGAAGGGTTTATTCGTTGTTCGTATGCAACATCGCTTGAACAGCTTATGGAAGCAACGAAGAGAATGGAACGGTTTATAGAGAATAAAAAAAGGACAAAACACAATACGTTTTGTCCATAAAAGGGGGGGAATACTAGAAAGCCATGTGTTAGTATTCTATCCTAATATTGGAGAATTATACTTACTTAAGGAAATTTTTTCATGAATTTTGAATGAGCTCTGTCATAGTGGTATAATTTACTAATATAAGGTATGCGTATCCTGAGTAGCTTTACTTACGGTACGTATTAACTAATCGGATATTTAACAATAAATCATCTGCTTTGCTATCTACAATTGTAGAGAAAATGGTAAACGTATGGGAGTGTTTCATATGTCAGAACAATATACAACAGGAGTGGTTGTAACAGGGAAAGTGACTGGGATTCAAGATTACGGTGCATTTGTAGCGTTAGATGCAGAAACACAAGGACTTGTGCATATATCTGAAATTACAAATGGATATGTAAAGGATATTCATGACTTTTTAAAAGTCGGCGATACAGTAGAAGTAAAAGTACTTTCAATTGATGAAGAACACAGAAAAATGAGTTTATCGTTAAAAGCGGCGAAAAGAAAACAAGGACGGATTCTTATACCGAATCCATCTAAGGACGGATTTAATACGCTGCGAGAAAAGCTAACAGAATGGATTGAAGAGTCTGAGTTAACAAAGTAAAAGAGGAGCGCATATGAGCGTTCCTCTTTTACTTTTTCTTATGATATATATTTGCAAATATGATTGCATGCAATCATATTCGTATGTCGAAGGTGAGTAAGGACATACTGACTAGCGAATTTCGTTCGTTTCTGGGTGAGTACCAAGATTTTCTGATGGTTTAAAGAGTAAACCAAGATTGATCAGCCCAGAAATACCGACGATGCCGTAAATAATACGTGCAAGAGCTGAGTTTTGTCCACCGAAAATGGCTGCCACTAAGTCAAACTGGAAGAACCCAATTAATCCCCAGTTTACAGCGCCAATTACAGTAAAGACTAATGCGATACGTTGCAAAGTACTCATGAAAAAGCCCCCTTAATTGTGAAGCATGAGCAAGCGATGAGTTAATTAACTCTTTTATAGAATGGGGTAGTTATGTTGTTTTTATACATAAAAAATGTTCGAAATAGGATGTATATACATCTATACCGAAAAATGCGAATTTTTATGCAAAAAATGAACTTTTTTTAAAAAATATATATTGGTTACGTTTACAAGGGGTGAATCGCTTGATTTACAACTTCAGTTTCGCTAAAGTGAATACAGAAATACATATCCATAATTGGAGGGAAAAAGATGAGTACACATGTAACGTTCGACTATTCTAAAGCGTTATCCTTCATCGGTGAACATGAAATCACTTATTTACGTGATGCAGTGAAAGTAACACATCACGCAATCCACGAAAAAACTGGAGCTGGGAACGATTTCCTTGGGTGGGTAGACCTTCCGCTTCAATATGACAAAGAAGAATTTGCTCGCATTCAAAAATGCGCAGAAAAAATTAAAAATGACTCTGACATTTTACTTGTTGTAGGTATCGGTGGTTCTTACCTAGGAGCACGTGCAGCAATTGAAATGTTAAACCATTCTTTCTACAACACACTTTCTAAAGAACAACGTAAAACTCCACAAGTGCTATTTGTTGGACAAAACATTAGCTCCACTTATATGAAAGATTTAATGGATGTACTAGAAGGCAAAGACTTCTCTATTAACGTTATTTCCAAATCAGGTACAACAACAGAGCCAGCACTAGCATTCCGTATTTTCCGTAAGTTATTAGAAGAAAAGTATGGAAAAGAAGAAGCTCGCAAACGTATTTATGCAACTACAGATAAAGCGCGTGGTGCATTAAAAACATTAGCTGATAATGAAGGTTACGAAACATTCGTTATTCCAGATGATGTTGGAGGACGTTTCTCTGTATTAACGCCAGTTGGTTTATTGCCAATCGCAGTGAGTGGCTTAAATATTGAAGAGATGATGAAAGGTGCAGCTGCTGGTCGTGAGGACTTCGGTACATCAGAACTAGAAGAAAACCCAGCTTACCAATACGCAGTAGTTCGTAACGCTCTATACAATAAAGGAAAAACAATTGAAATGCTTGTTAACTATGAGCCAGCACTTCAATACTTCGCTGAGTGGTGGAAACAGTTATTTGGTGAAAGTGAAGGAAAAGATCAAAAAGGTATTTTCCCATCTTCAGCAAACTTCTCAACTGACTTACATTCATTAGGTCAATACGTTCAAGAAGGTCGTCGTGACTTATTTGAAACAGTTCTAAAAGTAGGTAAACCTACACATGAACTAACAATCGAATCAGAAGAAAACGATTTAGATGGATTAAACTACCTTGCTGGTGAAACTGTAGACTTCGTAAACACGAAAGCATACGAAGGTACACTACTTGCACATAGCGATGGCGGAGTACCAAACTTAATCGTAAATATTCCTGAATTAAATGAGTACACATTTGGTTACCTTGTATACTTCTTCGAAAAAGCATGTGCGATGAGCGGCTACTTATTAGGCGTAAATCCATTTGACCAACCAGGAGTAGAAGCATACAAGAAAAACATGTTTGCTTTACTTGGTAAACCAGGATTTGAAGAATTAAAAGCAGAATTAGAAGAGCGTTTAAAATAATAAAAAGCGGCCGGATCCGGCCGCTTTTTATTATTTCATCGAAAAGTCCATCAGTATATTCAAACTAGAGTGGGTATGCTAAAGAAAAAGTCTAGGAGGGATGGACTTGATTCCGATTCATTCAAATTTAGAAGGACGTACATATGCGTTATATAAGTTAGAAGAAATAATGAAGCCACTCGGATATAGCATTGGTGGCAATTGGGATTATGATAAAGGATGCTTTGATTATAAAATCGATGAAGAAGACGGCTATCAATTTTTACGAGTGCCATTTACAGCAATTGATGGAGAACTAGATGTACCCGGCGTAATAGTTCGTCTTGGAACGCCGTATATTCTTTCGCACGTATATCAAGACGAACTAGATGATCATGTAAATACTTTAACAGCTGGAACGAGTGGAATGGATCAATTTGCTGAGCCGAAAGATCCAGATGGAGATGTGAAAAGAAAATATATCAATATTGGGAAAGTGCTCATGCAAGAATTAGAGCGTCATTTTACTAATGGTGAATAACAATGAGTATGTCGCTTTCAATGAGAACAAAGGAATGAACTGGATTAATCATATATTGTTCGTCGCGCTTTATACCTAGTAAGAGAATGTTTTGCTTTAAAAGAGTATAGCTACAATTCGCAAAAGTTTGTCCGGTGCAGGACATGGGAAGCTCCATCAGTTGTAATTTATTATCAGAGATTTCGTCGTAAAGTGAAAATAGTACACCTGAAATGGAAGGGAATAAAAGAGAAGCGGTAAATACATAGCTCGTTAATTTATTTCCTTCTATAATTTCTGATACGCCAGCTCTCGTTGCATTTTGTATTTGTTCAGAGGTAAGAAGTTCAGCGATGCAGTGAATGTTTGGGTTGAGCCCTTTTGCAGTTAAAATATTTAAAATGGACTGTGTATCCGCTAAGCTTTCGTTTTTTTCTTTATCAGCTGTTATTAATATGGTGTGAGCCGTTGTAATATTAGCTTTTAATAACGTTTGGTCGTGATGGGGGCACCCCTTTATAAATTCTAAATGATGAAATGGTTTTGGCAGTAAAGAAAGTGTTTCATCAATTAAAACGATATCAAGGTTTGGTTGTAATACGTGCATTTGTTTTACAACATGCTTTGCTCGTTCATTCCAGCCGACAATAATCATATGACCGTTAGAAGTCGCAGCTTCTTCTCCTTTAACTTTCATATATTGTTTATTAATCATTTCAGTAGCAAACAGCACCATATAATAAGAACAAAATCCAGTTCCTAATAAAATAATACTCATACCGATAAGTTTCCCGATTAGTGTATGAGGGGCAAAGTCACCATAACCAACAGTGAAAATTGTAACGATTGACCACCAAATTCCATCAAACCATGTGGTAAAGTGTGATGGTTCTAATCTATGTATAAGAAAGCCGGAAAAAGCAGTAAGTATAACAATAAAGCAAATTAAACGAAAAATAATGGAATCACGAAATGTATCTACTAAATTCGGACGGGATTTCAATTGCCTATTCCTCCTTACTTTGCAGGACTACATTCATTGTTGCCATTATAGAAAAAAGAAAAACTCTCTAATTTAAAAGAGAGTTTGTTTTACGTTACATACTTTCTACTTCAGTTTGTTGAACACTTTCGAGATGCTGGAGAGCATAGTAAACATCAGCAGTATGTCTTTTTTGATCGATACATAATTTAAGATGTAAATAGTGAGAACCATTTTCTAACGTTTTAAGCTTCATATTCTTCACTTTTATATCCATTTCTTTTATTTCCTCAATTACAACCGGGATATTGTCCATCTTTCGCACAACAAGTTTTACTGCGATATCACGTTGACGAAATGATCTAGGTCCTACAAATTTCATTGTTAATGGTATAAGTTCAACGCTAATCATAAGGAAACACATTCCAAAAATCGCTTCGATATAGAACCCAGCTCCAACAGCGATACCAATACCAGATGCGCCCCAAATCATAGCAGCAGTTGTTAACCCGGCAATACTATCGTTTCCTCTACGTAAAATAACACCGGCACCTAAAAAACCAATCCCTGATACAATTTGAGCGGCAAGTCGAAGTGGGTCCATATTCATATGATCAGTATGTGGTAAATTGTAAGCTGCTTTAATAGAAACAATGGTCAGGAGGCAACTAATGATAGAAATAACTAAACACGTTTTTAAACCAAGTGGTTTACGTTTTAATTCGCGCTCTAAACCGATGGCGAACCCTAAAATAGCCGAGAGACCTAGTTTGATTAATAAATCGGTATAGTCCATATATATTCCTCCTTGTATGGTATCGTATATAAATAAAACGTTTATTATAGAAAGAAACGTTTTTGGATAGAGTGACTTTATATAGAATATATGTAGGAATCTCTTAGAAATGAAAGAGATATTTCGTTTAAGTATATGATATTAAAAAAGAAATGTAGTTAATTTGAAAAAAGTTTATAAAAGGTGTTGCATTTCATTTTTTCGTATGATATATTAATAATCGTCGCTGATGCGGAAACGCAGAAAACGACAAAAAAGAAATTGAAAAACTTAGTTGACATCGAAAAACGAAGATGTTAACATAAGGGAGTCGCAAATGAGCGACCAAGTAGTTCTTTGAAAACTGAACGAAACAAACAACGTGAAACGTCAATTTTTATTTTAGATGCTAGACAAACTAA
>NZ_JAQFUL010000117.1:0-11853 GCF_027716265.1 Bacillus cereus group sp. Bc031 | reverse complement strand
TTGAATACAGAAATCATCTTCTTGATGCCGCCTAACTTTTTTTAAAATGTCCTTTACAAAGGGTACGGATTAAATCATCTAGTCCTTTTTTTATTGATTGGATGTTTTAATTGGTCTTTATCAGCTTTAATACTAGGATAAGTTTTCATAAGGTTCAATTCGTAAAATTGTTAAGAGGTATGCTGTGATTCAATTCGAAATCTGCTACGTCTTCGGCTCGAATAAGAAAAAATACGATCGGGGAGTGAAGGTCAATAAAGAATCATATCAGGAGTTCTCAAGGGCAACTACGGCAAACAAGTAAGAAATGGTCACATCTAAAGCAAAAACAGCGTGAAACCATATCAACTTGGCTGAGAGAGGCTTATATAGAGGAGATTAAGGCTCATGACCGTAGATTAAAAGCGAGAGAACATGAGGATGTTTTAAGCCAGGTATTGTTTAAAATTCGTGAGCATGAAATTTGGATTACGGAATACGAAGTAGAGAAGTATTACAAGGGAAAAATAAATAAGTGGTATAACAAACACATTTCATTAAATTTAAAAAATTATAATGGAGGAATAATGTGAAGTTATACTAGCTGGTGATTAAATCTTTTGAAAACTAAATTAGTTGTATAATAAAAAGTAAGAATACAATCATCGGCCCATTAGTTAGAACAATTGATAAAATCTTAGTGACTATTTTACAGTTTTTTCACTAAAAGCCATTATAGAAATGAAAATAACATATAAAAAAGAGGTGTTTTTATGGTATCAGTTACTCAGAGGATTTCTAAAATTAAACAGCCTAGAGGTGGATATGTTAAACCTAAAGATTTCGATGTTATAGAATTAAATGATGGTATTGTTTTGTATGAAGAAGAGAATATACATAGTGCTTTAACTGGACTTGCCGTTGATTATCTTACTCGTTTTACTATGGGAACTTCCTTAGAAAAAGCTTTTAGAATTTCTCTTATAGGTGCATCAAGGGTTAATGAGGACGATTATGCAGAAGAATTATTAAGCGGGATTAATGGTCTTGATGATAATTCGATAGAAAATGCGTGCAAATTGGTGGGATTTGATACTGCTCATAGAGCTGGTATTGCAAGTTACAAGTCGGTACAGAACATTCAGCCAGATTCCGCTACTATTTCTAATATTAGAAACATGGTAAAGCGTAGCAGGACTTTTAACGATAATTTTGGACCGATTGTAAAAGACGGTTTCACTTTTGAAGGGGGGTATACCCAGCTTATATCAAGTGGAGATGGTGACTTTTTAACAGAAACGACTTTATGGGATTTTAAAGTTTCAAAGAAAGATCCGACTAATAAAAACACTTTACAGCTGCTTATATATTATTTAATGGGTGTTCATTCTATTCATTCTGAATTTGAACAAATGGAAAAGCTAGGGATATTTAATCCTCGATTAAATAAAGTTTATTTATTAGCGATAAGTGCGATATCTGATGAAATTATCAATGATGTTAATACTACTGTTATAGGATATTGATGAATTATTTTTGAGAGATTGTAGATTCAAAATGAAGGTCTGTTGTTACTTGATTTTAGATGCGCTATGTCTTCGGTTTGAATAGACAATAAGTAGAAATACGATATTTGGTAGGGAAAACAATGAAAAATCAGACCATAAGTTCTAACGGATATTTCATCAAAATAAGTCACAAATACTTTAATTTATTATAAATGTACTAGGGAATCAGAAACAAGGGTTACGTGACTTCTCTAATGACTTATAAATTAAAAATATATACAAGAATTCACTATCTGAACTTCTTTTTAAGTTAATATATTCAAGGTTGGTTAATGAAAAAGATGCATATTCACATAACACAAAAAAGATAAGAGGTATTTTTATGTTAATTTCTGAACTTCATATAAATAATTTTAGATCGTTTGGATATAAATCACAGATGATAGAAACTACAAATTTAACAGCACTAATTGGTGCCAATAGTTCTGGTAAAACAAGTTTAATCATGGCTTTATTAAGATTATTTGGACAAAAAAATACAGATAGAACTTTAGTGAAAACAGATTTTCATATTCCAGAGAGCGCGGATATATCTAAAATTAAGGAAATAGATCTTATGATAGAAGCAAAGATAACATTTCCGGAATTAATGTCACAGTCACCTGCTGATGTAAAGACAGTCCCAGAATACATTAAACATTTAATTATTGAAGAAACAGGTGCAGATCCTTATTTACGAATTAGGTTAAAAGGTAAGTGGGTACAAGGTTCAACCCCCGAAGGTAATATTGAACAAGAATTAGTTTATGTAAAAGTTCCCTATGGTCATGAAGAAAAAGAAGAAGATTTAACTAGAGTACAAATACATTACCAAAAATTAATTCAAATGATGTATATACCTGCAATGAGGGATCCAGCAAAACAATTAAAAAATGCTTCCGGTACTTTATTATGGCGTATATTTGATGGGATTGACTGGCCAAAAGATTTAAATGACGATATAAAATCTTTAACGACTCCTATTGAAACGTTATTTAAAGAGATTCCTAGCATAAAAGAGATGCAGGGGATTTTAAATACTCAATGGAATAAATATCATAAAGATAAAAGATATTCCAATAGCCAATTTAAATTTAATGGTAATAGTTTAGAGGAATTTTTAAAAAATGCTGAAATTTTATTTAATCCAACTGTTGATGGGAATTCTGTCAAGATTGATAGTTTAGGCGATGGTTTAAAATCTTTATTTTATATAACATTAGTATCTACTCTACTTGAAATAGAAAATAAACAAGAAAAAGATGATAAGCCTTTGTTAAACATCCTAGCTATTGAGGAACCTGAAAACCATATTTCACAACATTTGTTAGGACGAATTGTTAGAAACTTAAAAGAAATATCCAATAAAGATAACGCACAAGTCATTTTATCATCACACAATTCATCTATAATTGGAAAAATAGATCCAGAGTATATTAGACATTTACAAATAAAGAACTCAGAATCAATTGTAAATAATATTACTCTTCCAGAAAAAGCAGATGATGCACATACTTATATTAAAGAAGCCGTAAAGGCGTATCCAGATCTATATTTTTCGAAATTGGTAATTTTAGGTGAAGGAGATAGTGAAGAAATAGTATTACCCAAACTACTGAGTGCTGACAATATATATCTAGATGATTTCAATATTTCAGTAGTTCCCTTAGGAGGAAGATATGTAAATCATATGTGGAAGCTTTTAAATGATTTATCAATACCATACGTTACTTTATTGGACTTAGATAGAGAACGAGGTGGTGGCGACTGGGGGAGAATTAAGTATGTATTAAAACAACTTGATGAGAATAATAGATGCTCAGAACAACTTCGTACAGTTGTATTAACTCCAAGTAACAAAACACGTATTTATAGTATGGAAGATATAGAAGATTTTCATAAGAGAGAAAGTGATAGGTTAAAGTCACTGGATACTTGGATAAAAAAATTAGAAAAAGAAGATGTTTTCTTTTCATATCCCCTTGATCTTGATTTCTCTATGTTAAAAAGTTTCCAACAAGAATATCAAAATACTATGACAAGAGGGCCTCGAATTCCGCAAGATGTAGATTTACCAGAATATGATGAAAAATTACAAACATCTATACAAGCAACTTTAAAAAATAAAAAAGCTATTGCAAAGACATATTCTGGAGAGGAAAAAGAGCTGATGATTTGGTATAATTCTCTATTTTTAGGTAGAGGGAAACCAGGTACACATATAGCGGCATTAAAAGATATTGGAGATACTGAAATACTAAAACATGCTCCTGAAGAACTCTTACGACTTGTAAAACGTGTAAAAGAAAAAGTTGGATTAGTAGGAGATAATACAGATGAATAATAAGGTATTAGAGCAAGATTGGAAAACTTCAAATGATGTAACACTTGAAGATTCAGCCTTACTTGCTATAAGAGCTTCTAATCATGTTGCGATTGCCGCTGGTCCAGGTGCTGGAAAAACAGAATTATTAGCACATAAAGCCGGCTATCTTATTCAAACTGGGATTTGTCCAAATCCCAAAAAAATATTAGCTATTAGCTTTAAAACAGATGCTGCAAGAAATCTGCAAGAACGTGTCGAATTAAGATACGGTAAAAATGTAGAAAATAGATTTGAATCAAAAACCTTTGATGCCTTTGCTAAGGGAATATTAGATCAATTTATATACGCATTACCTAAAGACTATCAACCCGATAGAGATTACGAGATTATTTTAAACGAAAAATCACTAAACGATATAATAAAAGGATATATTACAAAATCTAATCCTTATCATCCTAATTGGCAACATGAATATCATCTTAAAAAAGTGTTGGAAACCATAAAAGAAACGGAATTGCCAATAGTGGTTTTTGAAAATGATTTATATTCTTGGATAAACGAAAGATTGTGGATGGTTTTATTAAATGGTAAGGGGAATTTAAAAAGCTCACTTACTTTTTCAATGATAACAATTTTAGCTGAGTATTTATTAAAAGAAAATCCATTAATAGTTAAGGCATTACAAGCGACATATAGCCATGTTTTTTTGGATGAATTTCAAGATACAACATATAATCAATATAGTCTTCTGAAAACAATTTTTTTGAACTCAGATACTGTTATTACTGCTGTTGGAGATAATAAACAACGTATTATGGGGTGGGCTGGGGCTTTACACAATGCATTTGGAATATTTAAATCTGATTTTAATGCAACTCAGCATACACTTTTTAATAATTTTAGATCTGCGCCTAAATTAGTTTCTATACAAAATATTTTTTCTAAAACTCTTAATGACACTTCCATGGAAGTTCTCCCAGTTGGAGAGTGGAATAAAAATGATGGAGTTTGTGAAATATGGAATTTTAAAAATCACAAAACCGAAGCAATCCTATTAGCGTCTTATATAAGTGAATGGATGAAAGCCGAAAATTTAAACCCTAGAGATTTTTGTATCATCGTTAAACAACAAGAACATATCTATGCAGCTGAAATAATGAAGGAGCTTTCCAAAATTAATATAAAAAGTAGAATAGAAAAAGATTATCAAGACCTTCTATCTGAGGAATTAGTTCTGCTTATTATTAGGCTTTTACAGTTAAGCTATGAAGAAAAATCCCCTGAATTATGGCTGAATATCATTGATGAAATTATAGATATAAAGTACAGAGACGTTGATCCAGAAAATATAAAATATCGCATTATAGAAAATGAATTGGTAAAAACGCTAGATGAGGTTAGAAAACTTTATTCAGATATTGATGTTACAAACTTCAATTCACAATTTACAGAAATATTACAAGAAATTATAGTTTTTTTAGGCGAAGATAGTATCAAGGCAACTTATCCGAAATACAAACAAGCTAATTACTTTGAAGAAGTAATACAAAAAATGCTAGATAAACTAAAATATCAAAATCGTATTTCAATGAGGGAATTATTACAAGAGTTTTGTGGTAAAGATAGTATACCTATTATGACAATTCATAAAAGTAAAGGACTAGAGTATCACACTGTGATTTTTATTGGAGTTGAAGATGCTGCATTTTGGAGTTTTTCTACTCAAAAAGAAGCAGATAAAAATGCATTTTTCGTAGCATTATCTAGGGCGAGACAAAAAATGATATTTACTATAAGTAAAAAAAGAAACATTTTGAAGTATGGTAAGGAGAAAAATATAACGCAAGCAACTGAAAATGTCTCTGAGCTTATACAAACATTAATGGATGCGGGTGTCCCTTTAATTGAAGAAAGTGATTTGGAAAACAAATTATAATACACCTTTTTATTTTAAATTTGTGCAACGTAATATCACTTCATTCTTACAAGAATTGTGAATGAAGTAATTAATTAAATGATATTTGTATGAAAATACAGATGTATGATCAAGCTGGTCGTGTAGCAAATGTATACCGTAGTTTATAAGGTAGCGTATATGGCCCTTTATTATTTATTACGAAAAATAAGGCCATATCTTGAGGGCAGTTATATTTACTAGGCTAAACCTTTATATATTTCAGGACATCATTTAAGCAAAAGTGAGTGAGTAAGTAATATAATATATCCTGTATTCCCTTTACGAGGAACTTTCACAGTTCCTTGGCAGAAATTTATATTGGAAATATTTAATAATAAGTAGCTACCTAAGAAACTCGACGGGCAGTGCCTATACTGAGGTTTATGGTGGCTATATCTCTTTCTGTATCACGCTGAAAATAACTATATTTTCAGCGTGATACATCTTTCAGCATTTTTCTGTGATTATTTGCTGAAAATTGAAGAAATACATCTTACTTGTTACTCGTATAAGAGATTAAATAGATATAATAAAAAAGAGAATAAGTGCAATAAAAATATGACTAAATATAAATAATACACTTTCATTTACAATAGAATGGGATGATCTAGAATTATGCCAAATTAATTTTTTTATTATTAAACCATATATTATAGAAACTAAAATGAGTAGAAGTAATAGCATAACAAATTGTAATCTATTATATTCTACTGATGTTGCAGTAATAATAGCAGGTTTTAAAGCAATGAAATAAATTGTTAAATATATAAAAATACTTAGAATACAATATAATGAAAAATTCAACAAGTTTTTGTACAAATAATTTCCACCTCTTTCCTTTTCACTCTACAATGTAGCATCTATATCCCCCACCTCTTATAGATGTATCCTAATTCTATTTAATTATTATCATAGCAAAATAGACCTACTATAAAGTTGACTTTAAACTATTTATCAATAATAGTCAGAAAATAAAGATAAATAATCAGGAATATCTATTAACAATAAAAGTGTATACATTCATTCGCTTTCAATATGTTAATTACATTATAATATGTTTATTGGATGTAAATAATATTCCTTTTTGAAAGGGTGTATATTAAATGCAGTATTCTTACATTGAGTATTTTGATGGTTGGGAGAAAATATTTCCTAGTGGTAACTTAATTGAATTCCAGCAGAAAAGTTATATAGAGTTAGATTCTATGGTTATAGATAATGATAAGGAAGCCAAGTATATAAAAGGTAGAAAAGCGTTATATCAGGCAAAATGCCCTATATGCCAAGACGTCATGTCATTTAATAAAGGATCTAAGACTGTTAATAAAAATCCGTACTTTTTTCATTTAGATAAAGAACAATGTTTTTCATTTGAATCACTGGCACATGCTAAAACTAAGAAATATTTATATGAATTATTTAGTAAGGCTGGTTACATCGTAAAAGAAGAGAAAAGACATAAGGACATTTCACGTGCCGACGTAGCGGTACTGCAAACAATTGATGGAAAAGAAGAGCTAAAGTTGGCAATCGAAGTACAAGCGTCTAATATTCGGACTAGTAATATTACGAAGAGAACAAATATATATTTTGAAGAAAATGTACCAACTGCATGGGTGTTAATGCTAGATAGTTTCTTTCCACCTAAGGAAAAAGAAGTAAATGGTGAAAAAATATACACGGATAGTTATAGTGGTACAAGAATTAGTAGTTTTAATCCAGAAACAAATTCTTATGAGTATACATATATTTCTCCATTAAAAGAGGAATATTTCTTTATAACAGGGGAAAATAATAAAGCATTTAACTATTTGATGGATATATACCATGTTATTGTAACTGTTGATCATAATGGACATGTATTTTTAATTCGAAGAACTCCTGAAAGTTCTAAGTTAAGGGTAGATGCATTGTTAGAGAACCGAGAACATTCAACACAAGATGATATATTTCTGGTTAACCGAATAGCAGAGCCTGACATTGTACCAGTATTATTAGAAACGGAATTATTGCGAGCACCACATAGTGAAAATGATACGAGGCTGAAAAAGAATACTCAATTAAATGAAGAATTTAAAGGTCAAATTCATAGAAGTGATTCTGATCCTACGAATTTAGTAGATGCTGCTATTGAGTTTGATAAAGCCCAACAGATAGAGGAGGCATTAAATAGTATAGAATTAGCGAGAAAAGCAAGAGAAGAAATAAAAATAGCTTATACTAACAAATTACTAGAGATAGAACAAGAAAAAGCTGAGGAGCGCAGAAGGCAAGAGGAAACATTGGCTGAACAAATGGCAAAGGATTATATGAGCGACTTATATAATCAATATAAAAAGGAATTTAGTATTCTAATAGAACGCTTGGAGACAGAAAAGGTTCAATTTCATTTATCTTCAATTGGTAACTGGTATTCTTGGTTGAATTATTTAAAAGAAGAGTGCCATAAGTGGTATATAGTCGTAAAAACTTTATTTAAAGGATTTCCAACAAGTTTCTTAAGTGACAAGAATGATTATGAAATGTATTTTAATGAGGAACAAAATAGATACAAAAAATGGATTGAGGGTAGAAATTTAATTGAATTTGTAGAAGAAATACAGCAACATTATGAGCAGGTAACCGATAATACTACAGAAAAAATATTTTATAAAGAGCTTTTGGAGAAGTATGGAAAAAAGTTAGATAAAGTGCAAAAAAAAGAAAAAATCCAAAAGGAGCAAGAAGAGAAACGTATCCAACAAGAAAAATTTAAAAAAGAGGAAGAAGAACGGAAACGTATTCAATTAGAGAAAGAACAATTATATAGAAAACAAGAGCTTTTAAACAAAGATTATGATGAGATACCACTTTTAACAAAAAATGAAATTGATGATTTTAGAAATAGGTTTTGGGAGGAATACAAATGTATTCCTAAAAAAGAACGTACTGCTTATGAAAGAAAGTATTTTCCTTCAGGACTGCCACAGTGGTTTATGAAAGACAAGATTCCCCATGTAGAAAAAGAATTAGAAGCTGAATTAAAAAAGCAAAATAGCAAGAACAAGGAGCAAAAAGAAAAATTAAAAGATAACGACGATGGCTATATTCAGCTGAAGTTATTATAAAAGAAATTTTTGTAATCGGAAGATAACATATATCTAATTAAACATTATTTTTTTATATTATAATTTAGTAATTATATTTTTTAGGAGGATACATATGAGATTAAATAAAAGTGAAAGATCATTGCCTGTATTATTAGCTTATGAAAGAGATGAAAGTGGGAATCTTGCAGTTTGGTGCCCCTATTGTGCGACATGGCATCTTCATGGACAAGGAGACGGGCATCGTAGTGCTCATTGCCAGAATAGGAGGAGTCCATTTATAGAAACCGGGTACATTATTAAAAAAGGATCGAAAAAAGATTATGCTTTCGGTAGAACATATTATGACAGTTATGACAACTTAGATTTGAAATATCGTTACTAGAGGATTTTTCTTTAATTTAAGAATCAATTTATAAGTAATGCCAATAAGTTAGTCTTATTTAATCGGATAAGTTATTAGAAGGAGTGGGAATTTATGGGGTATAGTACTCTATCTCTTGATTTTAAAAATAAAGTAGTTGTCGATAAAACGAAGTGGAAAGAAATATGGGACGATTGTATGGAACCAGATAGTTTTGCTGAGTATGTGTATATGGTGATTGAAAATGCGGCGCGTCGTTATAAATTTAAACATGACTTTGAACCAGAGATATACATGTTTAATTTAAATAGCCCTTATAAGGTAAATCTGAGATTGGATAATAAAAAATACATATTGATAATGAATCCCTTTGATGAAAGTCAACTTGTTAATGCAGAATAAGGTTATTATAAGTAATATCGATTAATCAAACTCTATTTCCAATCAATTTTAATGTATAAGGTTATTAAATTATGCGAAAAAACATTAGGGAAAATTGTATATAAAAAATAATTTCATATAACACATTTAAGGAGGATATTTCATAAATGGAGCAGGTTATACAAGAGTTTTTTTCTCCAAATAAAAACTATAAGGTTCAAATCATTGAAAGAAAAGATGGTCTATATACAACAGAAGCGTATAGATGGATGGAGGATTGTGGATATGAATTTTGGAGTTATATTTCACAAGGATTGACTTTGATAGATAGTGAGGAACATGCGCGAAAGATTGCTATGGAGCAACTAAAGGAATGTTCAAGAGATGAGTTTTAAAAACACCCTATTTTATCTATGAAATTATGAGGGAGTATGATGTTTTATGAAAATATAGAAGTAAATTTTATTTAATCTTATTTATTTTATAAGAATTGTAAGGTATACTAAAAGTAGGTGCAAAAATGCACTATTTGAAAAAGAGTGCAAGGCAAAAAAGAATCCGTAAAGGATTCTTTTTTTATTTTTAGAAAATGATAAATTTGAGAAAAAAGAAACAGAATAATAAGGTATTTGTTGATAAAGACCCTCTCTTGTTACAAAATTTTACATATTTGGTATAGTGTATATGAATGCTATATATATTAAGGGAGGAATGGGAATGAAGAGGTTCATAACTCATGCAAATGGTAATAAAATCTTTAAAAAGTTAGTTTTAATGGTTTTGCCAATGGTTCTAATGATAATGATGATAACCCCATCGAATGGTGTATTGGCAGCCGACCAATCAAATACCGGTTCACTAAAAGGTGTGAGTCTATTTAATGGAAGTTGGACTGTTGCTATACAAGCTGCAAATTTACAATATGTGTCTGCTGAGCCATCGGGCAATGTAGTAGCAAATCGTAATGCAGTTAATGAATGGGAGAAATTTGAATTAATTCCGACTGGGGAATTATATACGTTTGCTTTAAAAGCGAAAAGTAATGGAAAGTACGTTTCGTTTGAGCCAAATGGTAGAGTAGTAGCAGATCGTACATCAATTGGGGGATGGGAAAAATTTATCTTATATAATGGTGGAGATAATAGGATATATGTATTACAAGCGCTAAGTAATGGTAGATTCATATCAGCAAATGGCGGTAGAGAATTAACAGCTAATAGTTATGTAGCTGGAAGCTGGGAAAGATTTGTTATTGTGTATTTCTAAATTTTGAAGTGTTTTATATATAAATAATAATGACCGGTTTAGTTTAAATGCATGCTAAATAAAGAGTTAAGTACTTAATACAAGTATATATTAAGGTGCAAAAAGGACTGCAAGTAATTGCCAGTCCTCTTTGTATGTTAAATAAGTAATTACTGAGGATGTAATGAAAAGAAAAAGAACCCTATTGGGTTCTTTTTCAAGGCATATTAACAGTAAGGAGAATCATGAAATGCTACTTCAAATCTTTATTAGGGGAAAGATTTTGAAAAAGCTTAACATATATCTATTTTTACATAAATGTAAGATATAGTAAATTGATAATCTTTATACTTACTATTACTAATATTCAATTAAGATAGTTAACACTATGTATATAGTGTTAACTGATGATTAGTATAGTATACATTTAGAAATCTAGTATTAGATTACAATTGTCAAAAAAGCTAATAGATTTATCATTTCAAATTCTAACTAACATTTAAACGAATTTAATTGAAATGGGGTGTGTATTAACTCTTATAGGCTAATGAAAGTAAATAAAATAAACAAAGACCCTGTAAAAAAATACAGGGTCGGATACAGGGTTAAAGGAACGCATAGTTTCTTAAAAACATAATAGCATATATATTTTGTGTAGCTATATGAGGATTTTGACAAAATTAAGAACAAGACAGAAAATCTTTTAGAAAACAAATATATTGTTAGAAATATGATTTGGAAGTAAACAATTTACATGTTGATATAGACGAAAAATCTTGAGCACCATGATCAAATTGTCTTTAAATAAGAGGTTTAGATTAGTGAAATAGTTGAATCTTCCTGAAAAAGAAAAATGTTTTTTTAGATTAAAAGAAGAAAAGACACTACATGATTAAATATATATAAGGATAGTTAATCACCTAAAAATATAGCCTGTATCTTTGATTACTAAGTAATCAAAGATACAG
>NZ_JAQFUL010000116.1:0-11910 GCF_027716265.1 Bacillus cereus group sp. Bc031 | reverse complement strand
CCAAACAACGATTTAGCCGTTCATAATGGGGAATTTCATTTCGTTGAAATTGGGGAAATTTGAATCGTTGTTGACAAGGAATAAAAGTGAAGCTATTAAAAGCTAACTGCTTGGCAATGGAATAGGTTAAATTATGTGTTAGAAAAAGATTGTGGAATTAACATGTTTTTTACTTCTACACAGAAGTATTGATTTGTTCCATGCTATTAAAGTGTAAATGACAATAGTACTACTATGGAGGCTTCAACTATGTAGTTCATACAAGGAGGAGGTGGATAATAAGAGATATTTATAATGAAGTCTTTATTTGTGATGCATCTCACAACATAAATACATATATAACTTTACAATTAGAATATCAATTGATGGGAGGGTTAATTGTGATTAATCTTGATTTCAATAAAGATCCGTTTATTGTGTGTGATATGGGAGTGAACAAGAGCATGTCAATTAAAATGTCTGCATTGTCATGCAGAAGCACAATATCATCGTCATCTTCTAGAGCTAACATTTGAAGAAGGAAAGATATATATGAAATGGACAATCCAATGCTTGTATTTACGGGCGGAGATCCATTAATGCGTCCAGATGTATATGATATTGCAGAATATGCAGTGAAAAAAGGTATTCGAGTATCCATGACGCCAAGTGCTACTCCAAACATTACAAAAGAAACAATTCAAAAAGCAAAAGAAGTAGGACTTGCTAGATGGGCATTTAGTTTAGATGGACCAACAGCCGAAATACATGACCATTTTAGAGGGACAGAAGGTTCATTTAAATTAACAATGAATGGGATTCGTTATTTGCATGAATTAAAAATTCCAATTTAAATTAATACTGTTTTTTCTAATTATAATGTGGATGTACTTGAAGATATGGCAAAGTTAATAGAAGAATTAGATTGTGTACTCTGGAGTGTATTTTTCTTAGTTCCAATAGGGCGTGATAAGGAAAAAGATATGATTTCACCAGCCCAACATGAAAAAGTATTTCATTGGCTATATCGACTTAGCAAAATGATTTCTTATGATATTAAAACAACACCGATAGCTGAAATTTATCAGAATTCTTCTGTGTTTCAAGACCCCCGTAATCCGGACAAATATAAAGGAAAGTGCGGTGTATGTGAATTTTGATATGTTTGTGGAGGATCTCGTTCTAAGGTATATGCAATAACAGGAGATTACATGGACAGTGAGCCTTTCTGTGCATACATTCCAAAAGTGGTGCGAAAACAGAAAAAGAGTGTATAAAAAGGAACATGAGTAAGAATAATTAAAAGAAGTTATAGATGACATGTTAGACAAGGAAATCATAATTATTGCAGATTCAGGAAATACATTAGGATTATTAATTGATTATCCAGTTAAATAAGAAAATATAATATTTGTTTCAGCATTAAAGAATTTAACATTGGATCCATCTTTTATGGAATGGCAGTGTTGCAAGTACTTAGGTATTATCAATAAGAACCCAATCAAAAATTCTCTTGGATGCAAGAGAATTTTTTTATTGGGGATAGTAAGGGTGAGGGGAGGTGCATTACATATGGGAAAAGGTAGAAGTAATAATGCTGGTAAAAAGCAACCGAATTTTGATGATTCATCTAATTTTGCTAAACAAAGCCAACCGACAGAAAAGAAGAAGAAATAAGAATAGGAGCTCTCTTGATAAAGGGAGCTCCTGTTAAAAGTGTATTGACGTTTCAGAACAACATATCGATGGATTAACCTAATAGCTATAATAAAATGTTTGAATTTTTACGAATGGCACCGGATTTAATATTATTGTCCTGTTTTTTATACTTATTGACGCGTTAAATCTATTTGAAATACTCCCTTAATGGCGTTGGGCGCGACCTCAATTAGAATTTTTTAAACCTGATGGGACTTACCATTAAGAGAGCAAGGATTAATGTAATCCATGCATTGCTATATGACAACAATCCCATCCCAGCCAATGATAATCCTGCAGCTGGAATAGGTAATCCCTTAAAATATCCAATAGTTGGTTTAACACTAAATTTAGCTAATCTCAAAGCACCCATTGTTGGGAAAAGGATAAATGCCAAAGAAGTTAAAATAGAAGGCGCTGCTATCGTATGGAATAAAAGCGCAGGAGCGACGCCGAAACTAACAATATCAGCTAAGGAATCCAATTCTACGCCAAACTCACTGTTCACTTTTAATTTTCTAGCAATTTTTCCATCAAGAAAATCTAAAACAGCTGAAAAGAAAATGAAAATGGAAGCTACTCCTAAATATTCACTCATATTCAAGGTGATTGAGAAAACACCGCACAATAAATTTCCAATCGTAAATAAATTCGGTATAACTTTTACAAGCTGATTAAACAAGTTTGTTCCTCCTAAATTAATTAAACTTCACATTTCTGTAGCAATTTCTATATATTCTTCCGTTATTCTTAAAAATATATGACCACTGTATTACTGTAAGCTAATTAAATTTCGATAAGAGAAAAATAGAAGAAATATAAAAAATGCGCTAACAAGTTTGCAAACGAATTGGCTAACACACATAAGAAATAGATATAAAATATCTCTGATATGTCGCTTGAAAAACAGACCTAATCAAATAGATAAAACACATAAATTATTAAAGACTTAACGGATAATGGGACCATGTAGAGTAGATTAGGGGAATACTAGCTATTCAAGTTTCTCTTATTCAATAATGAGATAATAAAATTTCACGTACCTAATGTAAAGATAAAAACAAATTTAAGCAATAGTGGATTTTAATAAAGCAAAACTTTTGAGGTTTTTTATATAAATATATATAATTATATTGGTATTAATATATTAACTATTTAAAAATGAGGAAATAAAAATGAAGATTAAATTTGATGTGGTTAAAGATGAAAATTTTGATATTACTTTGCTAGAAACAAAATTGCTGAAAACTTTTAAAGAAGTGGATAATGTAGCAATAGTTGAAAAGGTTGAAGATAAACTTTTTAAAAGAGATGATGTGCAAATCCATTTAGCGGAGATTACTATTAATGTTACAGGAAAGAATACTGGATATAGATCGGTTTCAGCTAGTATATTTTTTGTTCTAGAAAGTCTATCAATAAAGCTATTCAATATTAATATTAGTGTACATTAAGTATCCAAATTGGATGTTTTTTCTTTGTTAAAAGTTAAAAAGAAATTCCACTAAACCAAGTACAATAAAAAGAATTAAAGGAAATACTCTATTTCGACATCACAACAATTAAATTTTGTACAATACACCATCTATTTAGTCTTAAGGAGTTAAAGTTAACTGTTTTGCATTAAAATGTTATACACTGGCTATGTCCTATAAGCAACCATTTAATTAATATAAATCTGTATAGCTAAATGTATATGAGAAACTAAAAGATATTTATACTGATGATAAGGTATATGATACTTTTATAAAAGGGGGAAAAACAAACACTTATAACTTCGCACGAAATACCAATTTTACGAACAATAAGGCAAAATAATATAAAACCTTGAAAAGAATATTCTAAAACCACATATACAAGGATGTATAGGTCAACATGAGCTATACCCATTTAAAGTCATTAAACATAGATTTCAAAAAAATAAGCACATCTACATTCCAATAGATATGCTTATTTCCAACATTATTCTTGATCCAAAATGAAATTTGTTGCAGGATCTACTAAATTTGTTCCTAGTTTTACAAACATATTTCCAGTAGAGATAACTTCTTCGTTGTTATCTGGGAGACCGCGTAGTAAAAATTCTTTACTTTTTACTAGTAGGCCCAAACCTTCTACAAGCTTTTGATGATTTTCTTTTAAATCACTAGGTATTTTATCATTTGGATATGTTTTAATATTTGTATTTGCACTTTCCACTGCACTATAACCTTTAAGCATTTCATTTTTCCAGGCTTGTGTTTTGGAGTTCTGATTATCTTGCCTGTGTGCATCTAATTGGGCTTGTATGCTCTTTAAAGCATCGTACAAACGCTTTAATTCTCTGTTCATATCTTTAAGATACTGTGTTCTCATATCAGCAACTGGTGCAATCGGTTCTTTTGCGGGTGTATTATTTTCCTTAACCACTTCTTTGCTTTCGGTTGTTTTATCATCATTTTCACTTGCTTTTTCACTATCAGTTGAGTTGCATCCAGTGAATGCGATTAAGAAAACTAATAGTAAGAAAACCCACTTTTTCCCCATATTATCTCCTCATTTCTTATTATGTATCTTTCGTATTTTAACATTTATAATATAATTATGTCAGATTCTATTTGTTGAGCACACTTCAAAGACAAAAGACTTGGTGGGATTTTTGAATTATTAGTCCATTAATAGGATCACCATAATATTATTATGTAAATAAGTTTGTGTAAAAATTGAATTTTACGCGAACTTGTGTTCGTGTATCTTTTCTGTTATATTATATATGAGGTGATTTTTATGGACTACAGCAAGCAACGTCAAAAATCCGTACATCGTAAAAAATTATACGAAAATCTAAATGCAATGCCTTTTTATATAGAAGAATTTGTGGAGTACAAAGAATTGCACGATGCCTCTCCCTCCACTCTACTTAATTATGTATATGATTTTAGAGTCTTCTTTAATTGGCTATTATCCGAACAAATTATTGAATTAAAGCCTATTAAAGACATATCCTTCTCTGATTTAGAGAATTTAAAGAAAAAAGATGTTGAGAACTTCATGAGGTTTCTAAAACTGCAACAAAACATGCAAAATTCCTCTGTTAACAGAAAAATTTCGGCCTTAAAATCTTTATTTAAGTACCTTACCTCCCTATCAGAAAATGAAGATGGAGAATGCTATTTTTATAGAAATGTAATGGCTAAGATCGAAATACATAAAGATAAAGAAACATTAAATGCCCGTGCAAAACGCATGAGATCTAAAATATTTCATAATGATGACGATCAAGAGTTTTTAAATTACGTTAAGTATGAGCATGAAAAATCTTTAACCAAACATCAGTTGTTCTATTTCTTGAGAGATAAAGATCGAGATGTAGCAATCCTTTCCCTTTTTCTTGGTAGTGGTATTCGTGTAAGTGAATTGGCCGATCTTCGTATGGAGGATATAAACTTAAAGGAAAGGCTAATTGATGTGATACGAAAAGGAAACAAAGAAGATTCAGTGTGGATTACCCCAATCGCATTGAACGATCTAGAAAAGTATATGGAAATTAGAGATAGCAAATACGCTCCAGGGAAAGAATTAAAAAATGTGTTTTTATCGAAGTATAAACATACTGCACAACCTCTTTCGGTTAGGGCTATCCAAGATATAGTAGAAAAATATACTAAGGCCTATGGGAAAAAAATGTCTCCCCATAAATTAAGACACACATTGGCAAATAAATTATATATGGAAGAAAAAGATTCATTACAAGTGATGCAGCAACTTGGACATACCAGTCAAGATACTGCTTTGCTATACACTCAACTTGGGGAAACAACTATTAAAGATAGTTTAGGAAGAATAGGAAAGGATAAAGGATAAAAGTTCAGCAATTTTTTATTGCTGAACTTTTATCCTTTATTATAGGCCATTGGTCTATTTACTTTAAAATTTCATTATATAAAAAATACATAATCATGTGGAGTATTCATTTTTTAAAAATCTATTGTTAGGATATATTTTTTTCTGGATATAGAATGTTTTATATTGCGAAGAAGTATGCTATTTTTAATTAACATGATAATATCTATATATATTACTTGGAAAAAGGAGTGTAATTGTGAGTAAGGTTTCATTTAAAGATATTTTAAATAATCCAAATACTGTTATTTATGCAATTCTAGCTTATTATTTTATGTTTGTTGGATTGGTTGATTTATGTATTGGTGGTATAAATGTAGTACGTGAAAAGCCCTTAATTTCAGAAGAATTAGCAAATACCGTAGCAATTGCATACTCTTTCACATGCGTACCATTTGTAATTATTATTGATTCTGGGTGGCATAAATTGATAAAAAGTAAAAAAATAAAAAAATCTATAGGTTATTTTATTTTTATTGTAGCATTTACACTCGGACATCTTGCAGCAAAATATATTAGTTTACAACAATCATTATTGATAGCAACTATAATGCCTATATTTATTGGTATTAAACAAATGACATCAGTATATAAAATGGAGAGTGAAAAGTTAATAAAAGTGGTCATATATTTATTTTTAGTAGTAATTTTATTACTGATTTTATTATGTCCAGATCAATCAGTAAAATTTATGAATGACACTTCTGGAAGAGGAATGACTATATTAGGATTAGGAATTACAATATTATTGCTTGCAAAAGATAGATATAATAAATAATGATAGATTTTGTGTAGATTAATACAATTGTAGGCTTAAACAAGAATAAATAATTATTAGAGAACATCAAAATAATAAGAAAAATCACAATGGATTTTTTTGTTCAATAACTTTCCTATTAAAATTCTTTTCTCTCTTGAACCAGTAGCTAAATGTACATACTCAGTTTTCAGCTAAGCTAGAAAAAGGAATAAAATTGAAATAAATGGACAACACAAAGAGGAATGAGCGCTGTAGCTCCTCTTCGGATTGGTTTAATTGCATATATCAATCAGAAATTAAGTTACACAGTAAGATCATCTATTTATCTCATTCTATATAATTTTTTTGCTCAAAATGGTATCTTTCACGAATTACAATAAGAAACAATAATATAACAAATAGAAACGGTGCATACAAAGCATCCGATTCCGAGGATACCTGTACAAGTTTAGGTAGTTCTGATGGCAGGAAGTTAATGAACATATTTGAAAATTTTGATAGTTACAGTTAGATAACATAACGAATTTACATGAGATGAAATTGTTATTTTCTATATAAATCGGTTAGTTCGTATTATTCTTTCTACATTTGATATTTATGTTCGTTAAATCGGAATTTAACGAACACATCAGAAGATGCGAGTTACCCCCTCCCCCCCATTGTACAAATGTACAAAGACATGAGAATAGATACTCTTTAGACAAGAAAGTGGCTACTTCTGTTTTTATTATTGTTTTTAGACAAGAAAATAAGTATTAAACGAATCATCTTTATTGGTAATTCGATATTTTACGTTATTAATTAGTATCCAGTTTCATTTCCTACTGCATAAAAACATGTTTTACGATAAAGAAAAAGAATCCATTTTGAAAAAAGATTAATCAAAATGGATTCTCGTGTTAGACATATAAAATTAGTTTTTATACAAGGGTTTAATCTAAGATTCCAAAGAACCTTCTTAAATCAATATTTCATTAAATTTAACAAAGGTTTTTAATTTAAACTTTATTTTAAAGCTATAACTATATTTGTTGCTACCCTTATAGTTCTATTCTATTGTAATGCTCCAATCTCCATCTGCTTTTACTCCAAAACTATACATCCCTGAATCTTTGAAAACGTGAGAAGAAGAACCTTCATAAGAACCAATTTTATTCACTAATAAATTCTGATCGTTCACTTTAATAATAAAGTTTCTTGAACCCGTATGATTTAACTTAACAATATGATTTCCGCTTGGGATATTAATGGATACTACATCATCACCATACCCGTTAATTGTCCCTGGAACCGATTCTGATACAAGTGGTGTTTCTTGCGTTATTGCTGCATTCCAATTACCACTCGATTTCACTTCTAAATAATATTCTCCGCTAGCCGGAATTGTAGTTGATACTTTTCCTTTATAGCTACCAATGGTATTTACTAACAATCCAGCGTCATTGCCACTAGCATTTTTTAAATGTACAATAAAGTTTCTTGAACCTGTATTATTAAAATCAAAAAATGCCAAGCCTGACTTTAGATTGACTTTATTTGTGACAGAATCACCAGATCCTTCTAATTTTTGTTTACTATTTTCGTATGATTCTTTTAGTTTCTTATTAGCTTCTTCTTTAGCAATTCTTTTTTCTTCGTTCATTCTATTTTCTTCTTCTTTAATGAAATTTCCTAAAGAAGGTTCGTCAGTTAATGTTTCTATTTTAGTAACTTCTTTTGCATTTAATACCACTACTACAATTTGTCCATCTTTAGTATCAAATGAGTACAAGTCGGCTGGATTGTAATTGTTATAGTTTCGAACTTTTATCTTACTGCCTTCTTTTTTTTCTTCAAATTCCTTTATACTCATCCCGATAGCAAACATTGATTTAATTTCTTCTGTACTATACTGTTTGTGAGTAGGTTCTCTAGATTCTTCTTTTGCATTTACTTTCCCCACATCTACAGCAGGTTTCTTTTGACTTGTAACATTTCCATCACTCCTTTCAACACTTGTACTATATGGAATTACGTTATCTAGTATTGTATATGTGGTAAATGCAATAAGAACCACAATGAAAGTTTTTAATTTCCCGGATTGTTTTTTTACAAATTGTAAAATTAGTTTTACTGTAGCGCATGCTCCAATAATAAACGTTATTGCAGCAAATCCACCTCTTACTCCAACAGAAAATCCAGATACGATTAAAGCAAGACCGAATGATATACCAGCAATTTTCAGCCATATGATAGCTGGTTTTTTTCTTATTTTCTGTATTAGTGAGTATACTAATAAACTGATTGAAGCAAACATTAAAATTGTTATCAAAATGTCCATACTATTAAGTTCTCTCCCTACAATAATTAACTTAGTAAATATTAATACTCCAGTTATTATAATAACCTTATATAATGTAATAAGGAAGTGGTAATGTTTTTTATGAAACACAAATAGGAATTCTATTTAGATAACTATATTTATAATAATAAAAATGAATAACTGTACAAGACTATGAAAATTGATACTTTTAAGAAAAAATAGATCCTTCATGAATGTCTTTTGTTACTTATGTAGAATTAAATTTCAGTTGAATTTCATAGTTAATTAGGTTTTACTGTTAAATAAAAAAGAAATCTATGCTCTCTATTTTATGCTAGTTACTAGTTAAAATTGTTTCAAATTTAGTTTCCTATTTTTTCAAAAAGTATCCACTTTGGTGTCTTGATTTAAAAAGTACCCATTTTCTTGTCTTAATATGAGGACAAGAAAATGGGTACTAAATGAACTGTATCAGTTAATAATTCAGCATTTTGCACTACAAGATTTGTTCCTACTTTCATGTCTTTTTACATTAGTCTTGTTGTTGCATTACTCCAAATTTTTATACTAATATGTTATTTTCACATTAATAATTAAGGTCCTTAAGCGAACATAACTATAAAAAGATTGTAGACTAATGTATTTCTTTAGTAATGCACCTTTTCTTAATTCTTAGCCCCTTCTCTTTTGAAACGAAGAAACACCATTTTCCATATAATATTTGATTAAAGATAACCAGACACTTGAATCATAAAACTATAGTGAAAATTATATCTATCATAAAAAGTTCTCCTAAATAACTTTAGGAGAACTTTTTATGAAGCATTATTTTTAATCTGCGTAGGAACTACTTTATTATAATAACCATGTTTTACAACTTGCCTAACATCATCTACTTCAATATCCATCATTTCTGTAATATCTACAACAATTGTATTTTGCAGAACATTGACTACAAATCCTGTTAATTGTAAATTAGGATTTTTACGATATGAAAATTGAACGTAATCTCCAAGTTTTACTTTTGTGTTATGATCCATTTTGTGTCCCCCTAAATTATCGTTAAGTATCAATAGTTTCTCCCTATTTTGATTCTTCATACTGGTTGGCAAGTATATAAAATAAAGAACACTTAATTTTATTTTTCCTAGCTCCTGTTACAGCATTGGATTTTCGAATGATTTATAACATATTTTATAATTTATTTGTTTCTCAATATAGAAACAGATGGTAAATATGGGTTTTATATAGAAGTTAAGAAAGAAATATAATATTATAAATCTTAAGAAAGTCTTTGACTTTTTCTCCTTATGAAAAAGATAAGATCCTCTCAGGTCTTATCTTTTTTATCTTGGATTTGTTATACAAAAAAGAGCATCCCTATAACAAGGATGCTGCAACAGGAAAGAACAAACATATAATAATAAAAAGAATTACTTATATTATAATTTGGTAATGAAATAATTAATATTGAGAAAATTCTAAATGGATTGAATATCATTATATACTTCATTATAATTGATTACGAGCTGAGTAGTATTCTGTCATCTATTCCTTTTCTAAAGAAGATTGATTTCAATCTTCTTTTTTTTCTTTTGTCTCTCGTCCTCGATAAAAGAAAAAGGTTTCCCTACTAATTGTGGGAATCGCTGTTTTGTAAATCCGTTGTTGCTTACCCTGAGCCATCATAAGAACCGTAAATTTATCTGTTGCAAGGATTTTCCCGCGTATGTGAACCCCACTCTTTAAACAGATGGTACAGTCCCCCATTTTTCCTTTCCATTAGCTTGTCACCAAATAGAAGTATAAACATATAATAAGTATGTGAAAGCTTTTCCACTCATATAACCCTCCCTAAAAAGGGCACTTGTGTATGGGTGCTCTTTTAGTACTTATATTTTTTCAACGTCTAACATATAGAACTAATGAATTGTATTTAGTATTATATAAGTAACCTCAACGTAAACTTTACTATTAATTTTTTTCTAAAAGGGCCTACCCTCGCAACAGGCCCTTTTCAAAATGAGTTTTTAGATTATGTTTCGTAATTCCATTAAAATATTCACTCCTTATTCATGTAATTATGTGAGATATACAAAAAATGACTCCTACTGATAAACATGAAAAAGCCTCGTTTATCAGTAGGAGTCATTAGCTATATAGCGTTTATGGCGAACTCCATCGCCTATTATAAAAAAGTGCATTTACTATACGTATTTCTATTCAAATGTTATTCTACATCTAATTAATTTTCATAAAACATGGTTGTTCCCGTTAGAACGAATAGATTTTAAATACAATTTACAGAATATTGATAAATATGTAAATGAAAAATGAAAGGTGAGTTTTTTTATTTATCAACCTTTATCAATGGAATATAAATTCCAATTATGGTAATCTAAAGGTAACCCTATGACTAACATTGTTGGTCAACTATATAACATTCCCTTTAAGAAGGTCCTGCTCCCCTAGTCAGGGCCTTCTTAATTTTAGATGTTTTTTCTAATAAGCTGTTAACTATAATTTATATGACTCAACCTGGGTAACATATGCTATATTTTATTAAATGATTTTCGTTTTGAATTTTCTTTCAATTTAGGTTATACTAAATAAAAGAGACAAGTCTCCTTTAGGCTATGTTATTACAAAAAACCAATTCCACTATACGAGAATTGGTTTTTTGTAAATTATTCACTATAAATCTCGCGAATAATTTGCAGTTTTCTATTCCTCATCAAAATTCTTTTATGCTATAATTTTAAAGAGAACGTAACAGTGACAAGTCTCTTCTATGTATAAATACCTTGTCACTGATCTTTTTTTTGTGTCTTCTTCTTGCATCTTGAAAGAGCCATAATCTCAGGCATTGGGGATTGTGGCTCTTTTTCTAGGTTTACACTTCAAATAATATAAGATTTTTATTTTTAAGGCGTAATATTTACTATACCGTCTTTGAAGGTTTGAATTGATTGATATGATTCTATGAGTCCGATTGTTCGTTGTAATTTAAAAGAAAAGATAAAAGCCCTCCTTTAATTAGGAGGGCTTTTATCTTTCATATAAGTGAATCCGATTTTATGATTTTAAAAATGAATGTCGTCTGTTATACCCCAATATAACGCTGACTAATCAGAGCGTGCTCTGACGTTATTATTATACTAATGTATATAACGGAAATCAATACTATAATAATAGGGGTATGTGTACATGCTCATCAACTTAAGAATTTTCACTACCCCCAAGTGACAAAAAACGTTATTCTTTCTAAAAAGCTAGCTAGAAAGGGTGA
>NZ_JAQFUL010000115.1:0-12785 GCF_027716265.1 Bacillus cereus group sp. Bc031 | reverse complement strand
CCGTATGATGGGAAACTGTCACGTACGGTTCTGAGGGGAGTTGGGGGCAGCGATGCCCCCCGCTTACCCGACTAAATAAGCTGTTCACTGGAATCTCATAGAAAACTATGGTGAGATGAAATGTTTGATTTTGCAGTACTTCAAAATCTTAGCTAGATGGCTATGTATCGGTACCCCACAATAAAAAGGCAGGGACATATCAAATATGTCCCTGCCTTTGATTTTAGAGACATGTTTCCTAACAGTTGATTTTGTTAACGAAAGTCGACTTCAAATCCATATTTTGTGTGAAATAAAAGCATATAATAAAAGTATGAGGTGATGATGTGAAGGAGATAAACATTCATAAAATAATTGCGGATAAGAGAAAAGAAAAGGGGATTACGCAGGAAGAGTTAGCGGCGTATATCGGTATTACGAAGGCGTCTGTTTCCAAATGGGAGACGGGGCAGAGTTATCCAGACATTACATTTTTACCACTGCTAGCATCGTACTTTAACATAAGTATAGATGAACTAATCAGTTATACACCGCAAATGGAACAGGAAGATATTAAAAATTTATATCATAGACTAGCGGAAGCTTTTAGTGAAAAACCATTTGATGAAGTAATGATGGAGTGCAGGAAAATCATAAAAAAATATTATGCTTGTTTTCCATTATTAATTCAAATAGGAATACTTTTTATTAATCATCACATGTTAACGGAGGACACGGATAAAAGAATTGAAATGTTAGAAGAAGCAATGTCTCTCTTTAGCAGGGTTCAGGAAGAAAGTGATGATGTTTCTCTTGTAAAAGAGGCGGTATCGTTTCAAGCAACTTGCTATCTTATACTCAATAAACCGAATGAAGTATTGCAATTGTTTGGCGGAACGATACGTCCTAACGTTCCAGAGGAAGATTTAATCGCACAGGCGTATCAAATGCTTGGAAATACTAAAAAGGCGAATGAAATAATGCAAATTAGTATGTACCAACATTTAATACAACTCGTTGCGACAATACCGAATTATGTAGTAGTAAATGCCTCAAGCGTTGAAAAAGTAGAGGTGATTTTGAATAGAGCTTTTATGTTAATAGACATATATGAAATAGAAACATTACATCCTAATATGACTTTAAAAGTATACTATGCTGCTGCGCAAGTATATTGTATGCAAGGCAATTTTGAAAGAGCATTAGAAATGTTACGGAAATATGCAGCAGTTTGTGCGGCAAGCTTCACAGTAAATAGTCTGCATTTACATGGCGATTCCTATTTTGATGCGATTGACGGATGGTTTGCAGAGTTTCCACTCGGCGCTAAAACAGTTAGAAATGAAGAGATTATAAAGCGAAGCATGTTACAAAGTATTGCAGAGAATCCAGTTTTCACTCCGATAAAAGATGAAAGAGAGTACAAAAATATAATAGCGAGTTTGAAATTTAAATTGGATATAAAAGAATAGGGGGACAAAATGATGACTTTTGATGAATATGAAGTAGCGATCAATAGTGAGTTTACTTTGCAAGGTACACTCACTAAACCAAAAGCTGATGGGAAGTATGCGGCTGTTGTCATTATCGCGGGATCTGGAGAGATTGATCGTGATGGAACGATCGTATCGCTAAAGCTTGAGGCGAACATATATAAAGATTTAGCGCATGTAATGGCGAGACTTGGGGTAGTGACGCTCCGCTTTGATAAACGCGGAGTAGGAAAGAGTGACGGAGAATTTCTGAAGACTGGAATGTGGGATTTAGTTAGTGATATAGAGTCTACGATTACGTATTTAAAAGAACAATCATTTGTTGATCCAGAAAATATCATTTTGACTGGTCATAGTGAAGGATGTATGTTGGCAACTGTAGTAAACGCAAGAACACCAGTTAATGGGCTTATCCTTCTTACAGGAGCTGCGGAATCATTAGAAGAGGCTACGAAAAGACAAAGAGAAATTGCTTATAAAGAATTAAAAGAACAAAAAGGAATAAAGGGAAAACTAATGCGCCTTCTCAAGGTGGAGAAACGTGGAGAAAAGCAGATGGAAAAAATAAAAGAGAAAATGATGAATACAGAAAAAGATACGATTAAAGTTGGTTTTAAACCGATGAACGCAAAATGGTTTAGAGAGCATTTTCAGCATGACATTTATAAAGACTTACAACAAGTAACATGTCCAGTGCTAGCTATCGCTGGTGATAAAGATATTCAGGCTGACCCTGAAAAAGCGAAGCGAATTGGTGATTATGTGAAGGGGGATTCTGAGGTACATGTAATAAAAGATATGGATCATAGTTTGAAAAGTTTTGAGGGAGATTTTAAAGCTTTAGAGTTTAAAAAGAATTACGAAGAAGGGGCGAGAAAGCCACTTCATCCAGAGCTGGAAGAAATAATTGCGAATTGGATGGATACGTATTTTATCTCGCAGTATGCTGGCAGTAAGACATCCACCTTAAAAATCTGCGAAAGCGAGGAAGTTAGAAGGAAGAGTAACTGCTTGTAAAAGCCTGATTGGTGTGGGTACCTATGAATCCTACACCAATCGGGCTTTTTTGTAATTGTCGTTTCAATCCCACGAAGGAAACAGCATTCTTCAACTAACTCTATTACAGAAGCCGCTACACCCTCATCACAATGATTCTTGAAAGAACCTATCATAAGAAATTTTTCTTTTTAATTTATAATAAAGATTAAAAAATGTGAATTTCATAGAAAAAGAACGACATATGAAGTAAAATGTCATGTATAGTTTCTATCATTTTCTTTTATAATTGTTTGAAATGTTCTTACATATTGATTTATCTGGGAGAATGTATAGATTTCGATTGATTATATGTAATGAAAAATGAAGGTGTTATGTAACTATTAGGATGTACATTAGAAGAAGTGTGAGGAGGAAGGTATATCTATTAAAATAGCGAGATATACTAAATTAAATATGAGTATTAGATTGAATAAAAAAGTAGTAGCATTAACAGCAGGACTAACGGTATTATCTTCATCGATGGTATCGTTCGCAGAAGAACAGCCATCTGTAAATAACCATCAATCTATAAGTATTCAGGAACAAAGCGGGACAGATCAACTTCAAGTATCAGAAGAACAAGTTTTAAAAAGTATTGAAGAAAGTTTTGAAGGGGTAGATGGACGCGGTGGAGGTACTGTCAATAATAAGAAAGTGGACAGTCTTCAAAGTTCAGAAGGTATTTATGAAGAAACGGGTACATTAACTGTTCCTCACCATTCAGGTAGAACAAAGCGTAGTCTTGTTTTCTCAGCACCTACAGTTTCTAGTACGATAAACGGGGTTCCATTCACGGAATGGATTGTTCCAGCAGGTAACGAGAATATTCGCCCTCAAAATCATATGATTCCAAAGTATATTACAATTCATGAAACTGATAATAAAAGCGTAGGAGCAGGAGCTAAAAGCCACGCTCAATACTTGTATAACCAAGCAGTAGGGGAAACAGACCGAGCTGCATCATGGCACTTTACAGTAGATGATAAAGAAATTTATCAACACTTACCATTAAACGAGAATGGATGGCACGCAGGAGATGGTGATGGGGCGGGTAATAGAGAATCTATTGCAATTGAAATTGCAGTTAATAGTGATGGTGACTACAATAAGGCAGTCGATAACGCTAAGAAACTTACAGCTTATTTAATGAAAGAAACGGGTGTACCATTAAACAACATCGTAAAACATCAAAAATGGAGTGGTAAAAACTGTCCCGATATGTTGATTAATAGTGGACAATGGGTACCATTCGTAAATGGCGTTGAAGGATATTATAATAAATTTTATCAACCGACAGACGATATAACAGGAGGTTGGTATGAATCGGCTATTCGTGATTTGAACAGAAGAGGTATTATGGTAGGAGAAGGAAACGGCATTTTTGCGCCTAATAGATCTGTAACAAGAGCTGAGTTTGCGCAATTAATCTCGAATTCTTTAAGTCTTCCAGCTGGAGATGCGACGTTTAAAGATTTAAATGATGTAAATTCAACTTTACGAGATGGTATTAAACGTACTGCAAGTGCAGGCATCATTTCTGGTAGAGGAGACGGTAATTTTGACCCTAACACACCTATTACAAGAGAAGAAGCAGCGGTTATTGTAAATAAAGCTTTACAGTACAAAGGAATAAATGGACCATTGGTAAACTTACCATTTACAGATAAAGATCAAATTATCTATAAAGAAGCTGTACAAAGATTATACGGCTTAGGTATTGTAACAGGTATGGGAGATAACCTATATGTCCCTAAAGGAACAACAACTCGTGGTGAAACTGCAGCATTCATTTTAAACATGCTTCAAGTTATTGAAACTGGGAATGTTCAAAAAGGAATTGGTACGGTTGAAATAAATGGTATTGGGGTAAATGTTCGCAGCGGAGCAGGATCTAGCTACTCTGTTGTTAGAAAAGCAAGCAAAGGTGAAAAAGCTACAGTATACGAAGAAAAGAATGGTTGGCTAAGAATTGGTACAAGTGAGTGGGTTTATAATGAGCCTAGCTACATCGTCTATACGAAAGATAAAAATTAAATAGTTACGAGTAAGTCATACATCACATATCTCATGTATTCCCAGGCAATGGACAGCATTTTCTCCATTGCCTGTTCTTGTGTTTCAGTTTTTTAATAGTTAAATAAAAATTTAAAATGGGGTTAGAAGGAAGAGTAATTGCCTGTAAAACATTGACCGTTTTAGGTTAGTTTAGTATATAGGTTTTTCAGTTTTTTCGTAATTTTGTATTTGTGAACGAGAGCTTTTGTTATTATACTATCTTCATTTTTTATCGGCAGAGTGGGGTGAAATATAGGATATTGCAATCCAATTAAAGCTTTACTTTTTCCATAATGCAGTTTTTATATAATATGAAAGTCAACGGCTATAACTACTTAAAATATAGCCGTTTCTTTTTTGGGAATAGAAAGGAAATGAAATTATGGAAAAATCAATAAAAAGTGAATGAATTGGAATGTTTATCTTTAATGAAACTTTTCATACATATGAACAAAACGAAGGAAAAGTACATTGGGAATTGGATGTTAGAAATGAGCATGTACACGTATATGAAATGATAAAAAGAGCAGAAAAGCTTTATATATGCTTAGAGGAATTTGATAAAAATGCTAAGGTCGCTATAGCGGAAGAATTAATAGAGTATAAAAATGATTTTTGGTCTGAATATGATGAGAATGATAAACATTTAAATTGGGAGGCTGTAGACGCAGGGGAGTATGATATAACGAAAGAAACATTTGAGAAGTCTATTACGCTTATGGACATTGTAATGAGAGAAAATGATATATATTGTGAATATAATGATGGAGATTTATTTGGAGGACATAGAATCCATGCTTCTTTTGACTACGAGCACAATTTATTAGATGCAGAAATTTAGTTTTGAGAGATGAAAGTGAAAAGGATTGATTATTATGATCAATCCTTTTTATCATTACTATAAGATAACGGTGAAATAATAAGGAGAGAGTGTCATAGTTTTTAATACGGTCCCCACTCAATATTAACCCCAACAATAAGAAAAATAAGTCCAATAATAAACCAAATGAGTGCAAGAGGAGCCATAAATCGAATCCATTTTCCGTAAGAAATGCCGCTCGCTGCGAGAACGCCCATTAAAACACCGGAAGTTGGATTGAGGCAGTTCACTACACCTTCGCCGAGCATAACAGCTTGTACTGTAACTTGGCCTGTAATGTGCATGAAATCAGCTAACGGAGCTAATAACGGAATAAAAACAACAGATTCACCTGTACCGGATGAAATAAGGAAATGTAATGCGGCACTACTTACATACATACCGATTACGCCAAATACCGGGCTTTGTCCTTCGAGAGACTGTGCGAGTTGGTTAACAATTGTATCAAGTAATTTTCCTTGTTCTAAAATGACTGAAATACAACGAGCCATTCCGACGATCAAAGCACCGTATATGAGATTTTGGCAGCCTGCTAGAAAAGTAGAAGCGATATCGTTTGCTTTCATACCACCTATTATTCCAGCTGTAATTGCGATGAAAATAAAAGTAGCAGTCATTTCTGCGTCTGTCCAATGTAGACGAAAAGCGCCGATTAAAAATGCAATTAATGATAAAGCTGAAACGAGTAAAATTAATTTATGACGTATTGTCCAAGGAACTTCTGTTTTCTGCGCTTCTTTTTCACTTGAAAGAGCATTACTTGGAAACCAGTTATCTCCGAGTATGCTTCCTTTATTCGAATTTTTTAAGCGTTTTACGTACCAATTAATATATAGAATGGTTGCAAGTAAAAAAGAGAGATAGATTGCTGTACGTAAACCAATTCCTGAAAACATTGGGAGTTCCGCGATTTTTTGTGAAATGCCTAAAGGTGAGGGCGATAAAATAGTAGCATTAAAACCAGCATAAGTCCCTAAGTCAACTCCCCCCACTGAGATAAAGCCTTTCAGTGGGGGCATGGGTTAGAACACTAGGTCTTTTCGTCTATCGCTAGACAGTTGACGCTCTAGCATTCATGCCACCTTATGGTAACACCCCAAGTATGTTTTTGGTTGGTACTGGCAACGAACGATTGCTTTCCCACTTGCACCACCCTTTCGAAAAAGAGCAGTTCTCCCTTATGGAAGAAGCCACCACTCAGATGAATCAGGCGTGTGCTACAAGCCCCGACAAGTCGCGTACACATGGATGGTTGACGCACCCACTAAGCTATGCGCGAAGCAACAGCCTTACGTTTTTGTACTTCTAATAGAATCGGCGTTTTCACTTTGAGATTGTCATCCAATTGTACAACTCTTGATTTTTGCAATGTATTCAGGGCACCATTAATATCAGCATGGATACATGTTCCTGCTTTACTTTGGTACAGACCACGCGTAATTCGTTTGCCACTAAAGCGATACTGCGTCTTATCATCCTTAGACCAAACCGGAACCGGATCTTTATCAATAAAACTAGCTTTTGAAGTATAGCTTTCTTCTTGTTTGAAAAATCGGATGCCTTCTTTTATACATTTATTCTCAATTGCTGCCATCAATTTTTGAAATGGGATTTGCACAAACTTTTGATTATTCTTTTTCCCTATATGAGAGTTTTGTTTCCAACCAGCGTTATACCCTATAACAATCGTATCTATATCGAATTCTTTCACTTTTTTGAACAACAGACCTACTGTTTGTGCAATGTAACCGTTTATTTGTCTTTCTCGTTTATGCCAAAGTGCGGCCATTTTATTCGTTACAATACGTTTTGAAATTCCATTGTCCATATTTTTCTGCCCTAGATTACATATCATTTTGTTGAAGTATTGATTTATGGATTTTAGTTTTTTTCCATCGATTAAGAAGGCATCACCTGTATTGGTTACGCAACTTACTAATCTATCTACACCTAAATCGCAACTCAAAGCGTTACTCGTAGTCGTGGATGGTTTCTTCATTTGAGAAACGTGCATTTCATATGTGTAATGCACCTCAAAGAACCGACCTTTTTGCTTCGGTACAATCTCAATGTAGGAGATTTTTTTATTCTTTAAGTTTTTCGGCATACGTATTTTAATAGAACCGAATTTTTTTCTGAATGCCACATTCATTGGAATCATCCAATACCCATTATCATCTACTTTTGGAACTTGATAGATTTCAACGATTCGTTTGTCGGTGGAACGAGAATAATTTGGGAACTTCGGACGACCTGTGAACTTCTCAGGATTTTTTTCCACTGTTCCAATGCTTTAAAAAAGCTCTTCACTTCTGTAAATAAGGTTCTACGAATCGCTTGAACAGAGTTTGATTGCATGCCCCAGTAGTTGGTGTCGGCTTGCATGGCAGTGTCCACTTCTTTTATAGTAGCCATTTTATTATCGTTCAAATAACTTTGTTTAATCGTGTACAATCCAACATTTCGCAATGCTTTTGAACTATGTGACATGCGCTGAAGTAAACGAAATTCTTTAGCTGTGAGGCAAGCTCGTCCGATATTCTGTTTCTGCGTGAAGCGTTGCATGTTTTCTCTTTTCTTTTGTTTACGTAATACTTTCACTGCTTTCTTTCTGGCCATTGTTTTCACCGCTTTTCTTAGAGGGGGTATTAAAATTATTTTTGATAAATTAATATTTAGAAAGAAATGGAACAAGAATATGTTCTTCATCGAAATTCCTTTTGGATCAAGTAGCGGAATGATAATCATTATCTAATTTCGTTGTCTTACAATCTATTCCCTTCTTATCTACATTATATCGTAAGACAAAAAGAAACAAACATTCGCCCTCAAAAATTACTATGAGCGAAACAAAAGCGTTCAGCCTACCTTATGACGGCAATTAAGGCAATAGTTTTTCTGTCCTTTTCCCGCACATACAAATTCTTGCAACATTAGACAGGGAAACGAAAATAATCCAAGAATATGTTAAATAGAAAGTAAAAAGAAAAGAGGGAAAAAGATGTGGAAAACTACGGATCTATGTGATGAGTTTGAAAATAAATTACAAATATGTCGCCAATCTTTTCGGTCTTTTGGGAAGAAAGAAAAATTCTACGGGAAAATTGCAACGGTAAAAGTGAAGGATGATAATGTACTAGTGAAGGAAGGATTACAAACATTACCAGAAGGAACGGTATTAGTTGTTGATGGGGGAGCGTCTACGAATTGTGCGTTACTCGGTGATAATTTGGCAGCTATTGCGGAGGAAAGAAAGCTAGCAGGAATTATTGTATATGGATACGTTCGTGATTCTAGTGAACTAAAGAATATAAATATAGGTATTTTAGCGTTAGGGACAATGACGAATAGAAGTGTAAAAGAAGGGAAAGGAGAACGAAATATTTCATTGCAATTTGGGCAAGTTGAATGGAAGCCGAATGAATATGTGTATGTGGATGAAGATGGCGTCATTATTAGTGAAAAGAGTTTGCATCGTTAAAGGTTAGTAAGTTACTATTCTTAGAAAATAAATCCGATAAAGCATGGACAAAATTCTTTGTCAATAGTAAAATAATACAGAAATTTAAAATTAACAGAATGTATAGGTTTATCGTTTTACGATAACTTAAATGGAAGTAAGTTGTGCCTAGAAAAGTGAATGTTATCACAATGATACGTTCATGAACAAAATTATTTTTCCTATACAAATATAGCCGCGAATGATGCGGGTAGGAGGTGTTGCACAGTTTGTTCGACACTTACAAAAAAAGAGTGTCAATTGCACGCCCTTGAAGGGCCTTTTTTTGTGTGAATAGTAGTAAGGGAGGAAATTTTGGGATGGCAATATTAAAAAAATGGCTGCTTACGTCGTTAATGGCAGTTACACTTGTATTTGTTTCTTTTGCGAATACAGTACATATTACGTTTGCTGAAGGAAATACAGCAAAACTTGCAATTATTGGTGAATCACAAAAGGGCATTATGTTATGTCCGAAAGAAGAGCAAATTAAAGATGGGGAAACAGCTTTAAGCTTGCTACAAAAAGTCATGGGGGACAAAGTAGAAGCTGAAACGATGTCGTTTGGAACGTATGTAAAAGGCATTGATGGGCTAATGGCCGGGGCTACAAGTGGCTGGCTGTATGATGTAAATGATAAATCTGCAGAAGTTGGAGCGGATAGTTATAAATTAAAATCTGGAGATGTTGTTGTTTTCCGCTTTGTTTCAGACTGGAACAATATGAGTCAAGAAACATTACAACAAACATTAGATAAATTTGGTACTTGTAAAACTGTAGAAGAACCAAAAACAGATGATCCAAAACAAGAAAAACCAGAAGAACCAAAGACGGATGATCCAAAGCAAGAGAAACCAGAAGAACCAAAGACGGATGATCCAAAACAAGAAAAGCCAGAAGAACCGAAGACGGATGATCCAAAACAAGAAAAACCAGAACAACCAAAGCAAGAGAACATTCAAATTCCAGCAGCACAAGTAAATGACGCGATCTCTAAGACGTCTGAAAAGATGTTACAAGATGGAATTGAAAGTGATTGGGTAGCGCTAGGTCTTTCTCGTTCTGGAAAGAATATACCAATCGAGGCGAAATTAAATTATGTTAAGGCTGTAACTGAAAAGGTAGAAAAGCGCGTTAATCGTTTTTCAGCGACAGATTTAGCTAGAACGATTATTATGATGAATGCAATGAATGCAGACCCAAAAATGGTAGGCGAACATAATTTAGTTCAAAAATTGTACGAATCAGATAAAGTGAATTCTGTTACAGGTTATACATTTGCTTTACTTGCATTTGATACGAAAAAATATGAAATTCCAGTAGATTCAAAATGGAATCGAGTTGCTTTAGTAGATGCACTTTTAAACGCGCAGCATACGGATGGCGGCTGGACTTATGATAGTGCAAGCAGTAAAGACAGCGCGAGTAGCGTTGATGTAACAGGTATGGTTTTATCAGCATTAGCTCCTTATCAAGACCGTGAAGATGTGAAACCAGCTGTGCAAAAGGCTGTCGCATACTTATATAATGAACAACTAGAAAATGGCGGTTTCTCTGCTGATGGACAAGAGAATTCTAATAGTGTTGCGCAAGCAATTATTGGATTATCCCTTGTGAAAGATGTAGATCAAAACCGTCTTCATAAGGCAGTGCAAAATCTATTGTCATATCAACTTCCAAATGGTGAATTTAAATGGTTACCAGGCGATCAAACCGGTAGCGGAATGGCAACAGAGCAAGCATTATTAGCTTTACTTCAGTTTAAAGACCTTGGAAAATCGATTTATGACTGGTCAACTGAATCTGTTACTGAAATTAATCCAAAACCAAATGTAGATTCAGAAAATGTTGTAGTGGAAAAAGAAGTTATTGAACAGCCACAAGAACAAAAACAAGTACAACAAGAAACGAAAGATGACACTTTAAAAGTTGTTGTGGATAACGAACCGGTTAAACATAAAAAATCCGGAAACGGTAGCACATTACCGAAAACAGGAGCATCTTCTCATAGTGCAGCGGCAGAAGTAGGTATGGGTGTATTATGTATTGCTTCTGCATATGTATTATGGAGACGTAAAGCAGCTTAACAAAAATTAGGAGCAATCATTTGCTCCTAATTTTTAATATGAAAGGTGAGAGGCAACATGAGTAAGATGAAATGGTTTATTTCTTTACTGCTTTCACTTGGGCTACTTGCCGGATGTGAAGAGGCAGCGGTAAAGCCTGAGAAGAAAGTAGAACCGAAGCAAGAAGAAGTAGCAAAACAAGAAGAGAAAAAAGATGAAGCGAAGCCGGAAGAAAAACCGGAGGAAAAACAAGCTGAACAAGAGCAAAATAAGCAAGACGAACAGAAAGAGAAACAAGAACAAAAAGTAGAAGAGAAGCCGAAAGAAGAAAAGCCGCAGGCACAGCCGGAAGTAAAGAAGGAAGAAAAACCTCAGGAACAGCCTGCTGTTAATAAACAACCAGAACAACAAAAAGCACAAGAAGAGAAACAACAAGAGCAACAACCGAAAGCACCAGAAGTAAAAGAAGAAGCGAAGGTTGTAAATCAACCGAAAGAAACACCGAAGCAGGAGCAGAAGATTGATCCGAATAAAGAGGAGAAAACGATACCGACTCCGCAAGTACCAACTCCTGAACCACCAAAACCAAAACCAGATCCAGTACCAGTACCTAAAGCAAAACAAGTTACGATCTCAGTAAAAGGTAATGAAGGATATTTATTAGGTGCAAAAAAGGTGGATGTACAAGAAGGCGATACAGTTTATAAAGTATTGCAGCGTACAGGATTAGATGTGGATGCAATGGGCTCTAAAGATGGAGTTTATGTAAAAGGTATTAATGATTTATATGAAAAAGATATTACCGCTACTAGTGGATGGAAATATCGTGTGAACGGTGCGTTTCCAAACCATAGTGCAGGTGTAGTTACAGTAAAACCAGGCGATACAATCGAGTGGGTGTTTGTATTAAAATAAGAAAGGCATTCGGTAAAGGACTATGAAAATAAGTTTTTCTTCTTTACATCCTTTTGTGAATTTTTTCTATTATATCGGGGTGATGATACTATGTATGATGTGTCTTCATCCTCTTTTTTTAATTGGAGCAATACTATTAATTGTTATTTTAAATGTGATGCAAGGGAATAGCGAAAAGGTAAGAAAGATGTTACCGAGCACAATCGTTTTCTTTTTTATGGTCATTTTATTTAATTCGCTATTAACACATAGAGGCCGAACTACGTTATTTTGGTTAGGTGATAGCCGTATTAAACTTGAGGCAATTATGTTTGGAGTAGTAATGGGGTTATTACTAGTTGCGATTATGTTTACGTTTGCTTCGTATAATGATATTATTTCAAGTCATAAATTTTTATATTTGTTTTCTAGAATTTCACCGAAAGTAGCATTGTTAACGATGATTACAGTGAGATTTGTTCCTTTGTTTATGAGAAGATTACAGAAAATAACACTCGTCCAAAAGACGAAAGGTGTACAGGTAGATGCAGGTTCCATTGTGGAACGTGTGAAAAATGGTATGCAACTATTGCAAGTATTATTAATTTGTTCATTAGAAGATGCACTGCAAACAGCAGATTCTATGCAAGCTCGTGGATTTGGTGTAACGAAGCGTACGACATATATTCGGTATAGAATGGAAAGACGCGATTGGTACACGCTCAGTTATTTAAGTATTTTATTTATAATTGCTATTATATGTAGCAATTATGGCGGAGGAAAGTTAATCATTTATCCGAAAGTCGGTGCGACACGTTCCTAAGTGAAAAGCTTAGGCATTGTCGAACTTACAGTTCAACAGTGAACTGTCATTCCAAGAA
>NZ_JAQFUL010000114.1:0-12792 GCF_027716265.1 Bacillus cereus group sp. Bc031 | reverse complement strand
CTACTCTCAAGTTTTAAAAAATAAGTCCGATGCCAAAAGGCATCGGACTTATTTTTTAAACTTGATGGCTATGGCCCGATATGGGCAGCTTATTGTATTTTTGCGTTTAGCGTAGGTTTTTGTAAAATGTTAGCGGTCCTCTTATTGCCATCAAGTAAAAGGTAGCTTCCTAAAAATGTATATGAATGCAATGTCGATAATATATATCCTGAAAATTGGTTGGTATATTCAAAAAGATATTTCTTTTTAACTACGTTAATTATTTATTAGAATATCTTTTTTAATTAAAATGAATTTTTTTGACAAAGGAGAATATAAGTATCTTTATAATGAGTAAATTGGATAAATAATATATGACTGTGTTTTATGCTAATTCATTCAGTTTTAAGCGATAGGAACAAGGGTTGCATGCGAACTGTAAAATGTTATCCATGTAAAATTATATCCGGTTAATATTTCTGAAAATATAAAAATATTAATTTTATAAATATACACGTTATAATGAGGGCGTCGAGAGAAATTTTATTATCTCTGGAGAAAATATAAAAAATGCGATTATTAGTAAGAAAGGTGTGTGATTAGAGGCGAAATGTATGTAAAGTACTTCAGTGGCTTGTGTAAGCAATATCATCGGTGCTACCGAAGTTATGAAAGTAATGGTATAGAATTGAGAAAGAAATGCCTCGCAAATGAAGAGAGGCCGGTTTAGCTAAAATTACTGTTAAAAGTAAAAAAGAGAAACCATTAAAGTAATACACTGTTATTAGAAATGTTGCAACGTATTTATGAAGTCTATTCCATATTGTTCTTTTAAGGGGTCTCTATATAAAGAGCGGATATTACGAGTAAACTTTTTTGTGAACGCTAACAATTATATTAGGACGCTAACTAGCGAATGTTTCAATTTGGATTCATTATGATGAAGGACATACAATGTGGGGCAACTTGTAAGGAATTCATTTTCCAGAAAGGGAATATTTGTTAGATGCAAAGAGAGATGCAGGAATAGATACAAGGGGGAGTTATTATATGAACGGGAATACTGCAAAGAAAATAGAAGTTCAAGCTGAAAATACCGCACTAAACAATGAGCAATATGCTGATCCGAAAAAGTGGCATAAGCAGGATACTACATGGGCAATCAGTCTATTTGGAACTGCAATTGGAGCAGGGGTGCTCTTTTTACCGATTAATGCAGGTTCAGGTGGTTTATTATCTTTACTGCTAATTACATTGCTTGCATATCCAGTTATGTACTACTCACATAGGGCGCTTGCTAAAATGATATACGCTTCTAATTCTGCTGATGAGGGGATCACAGGTACAATTAGAGAGTATTTTGGAAATAAAGCGAGTATCATTTTTAACATCGTATATTTCGGTTCAATTTATACAATCGTACTAATGTATTCGGTTGCGCTTACAAACACTGCAAGTAGTTTTATCGTGCATCAATTGCACATGCCAGAACCTCCAAGAGCAATTTTATCACTTGTATTAGTTCTTGGTCTTATCGCTATACTAAATTTTGGTCAAGATATTACTGTAAAGGTAATGAGTATGTTAGTGTATCCTTTCATCGTTTCTCTACTGTTTATCGCAATATCTTTAATTCCACAGTGGAATACGTCAATGCTTAGTTTTTCAGCTGTTTCAACTGCTTCAACAGGAACAGGCTATTTTGGGACGATATTGATGATTCTACCAATCATCGTATTCTCATTTAATCATTCACCTATGATTTCATCATTTGTTGTGAAACAGAGAGCTACGTATGGAATCGAAGCCACTGATGCGAAATGTGCGCAAATACAAAAGGTTTGTTATATTATGACATTCGCTGTTGTTATGTTCTTCGTTTGGAGTAGCGCATTGAGCTTGACTCCAGATGATATAAAAATGGCAAAAGAACAAAACTTATCAATCCTTTCATATCTTGCGAATGAGCTTAATTCACCTGTGATCACGATTGCAGCTCCAATCATTGCTTTTGTGGCTATTACAAAGTCTTTCCTTGGCCATTATATCGGAGCATTTGAAGTAATGCGTGACATGATTATTAAGTTTGGTAAATCACGTGGAAAAGATATTGAAGAAAAAACAATTAAGACAATCGTCCTTACTTTTGTTGTATTATCATGCTGGTTTGTTGCTTATACAAATCCAAGTATTCTTGGACTTATTGATTCTCTAAGTGGTCCACTAGTTGCTGCTATCTTATGTCTATTACCGATGTATGCGATTCAAAAAGTACCGGTATTAGCTAAGTACAAAGGGAAAATGAGTAACGTATTTGTTATTATTGTAGGTGTACTTACTGTTTTAGCAAGTATTAAGTCATTATTCTAATTCGTTTTTAACAACTCAAAAGAAATATAAGAGTATTTTGTAGATAAGAAAAGAATCTAGTATCGGCTAGATTCTTTTCTTTTTCGTTTGTTTTTATACAAAAATTTGATGGGCTTGCATTACAGCCATTGAGCAAAAAAGTTTGATATGAAAAATATTATTCTTTAGTACATACATTTTTAAGATGTTAAATATATTTCATAATAGTCTCTGTAAGATAGGGATAAGTAAAATAGTACTTTAAAGTACCTATAGCACTTTAAAGTGCGTACTTTTTATAATTTTGAATATCATTCATAATAGCGCCAGTAAGAAGAAAACAAGCTTTTCGGTACTAGTTACCACCGATGTTACAGCATTTTATTTAGAATCAAATTGATTGAAAGGTTGTACTATGTGGCCTAATAATTTCAAAAAATGCCGCAGTGGCATAAAACAATTATGGAGGTTAAAGATATGAGTTCTTCAAATTTAAATGAAATAAGTAAACAAATTTTAAAAGAGGAGGAAACACTTCAATTGACCTCTTTTACAAATGAAGATGCCTTGCAACTAGGTTTATTTATCGTGGAAACAGCAAAGCGAGAGGGTAAAGTGATTGCTGTTGATATAACAAAAAACGGTGTGCAATTATTTCATTTCAAGATGACAGGGACAAATGCGGAAAATACGAAATGGATTGAGCGTAAAAAGCGAGTCGTTTCCCTGCATGATCGTAGCTCGTATTATATGCAGATACAAAGTGAAATAACTGGAATTTCATATAATGAAAAATATCTTTTAGATACTTCAGAATATGCTGCGTTTGGCGGGTGCTTTCCTATCAGAGTAAAAAACTTAGGGGTTATTGGAATGATAACAGTATCAGGATTACCACCAGAAGAAGATCACGAATTGGTAGTAAGGGCAGTTAAAAATCATTTAAACCAATAGTTGTAGCTAGTGAATAAATAATTAATTAACTTTAGGGGGCAATACTATGCCATTAATTGAACTAAATACTTGGCCAACCATGTCAACAGAAGAAAAGAAGGAATTCATTTATAATGTAACGGAACTTACAATAACACGATTAAAAATTGTCCCTGACAAAATTCAAGTGTTGATAACGGAACTTGAGAAAGAAAATTGGGGGAAAGCTGGGGCGGTAGCAAGTGATGCTACCTTTGCTGAGAAAAGTAGGGTGTCCAATTGGGAGACAAAAGAGTCCTACGATACATCGTCTGGTAACGTTGATGGAATGGCTATTATTAAGATTGATATATGGAATACATTTGATCAAGAGACGAAGGATAAGTGGGTAAATGAGCTTACACAATTAACCTCTAAATATACGCATGCACCTTTAGATAAAGTGCTAATTCTTATTCGTGAAATGATTCCAGGAAACTGGGGGCAAAGTGGTGTAACGGGAGCCGATAAAGATTTCCTTTCCAAAAGTCGTACATTTTAATTGTTAAATAAAAAAGGCAAAAATGAACAAATTTCTGTTCGTTTTTGCCTTTTTATTATTTCTCTGTGGTAATGAGCATGACCTTAATATGTTTAAGTAATGTCCTCTAAAGTTCCCTCTACGGGAAAGGGTATTTCTTCATTTGAAAGTCTTTTTCATGGAATGTAGATTTCAATTTTTGAGCAAAATAAGCTAGGTTATATAAATGTTACTTTTTAGTACCTATAGTACTTTAAAGTACGTACTTTTTATTATGTTAAATATCATTCATAATAGCACATGTGAGAGGGAAACAAGCTTTATGGTACTAGTAATTAACTATGTTACTTTTTAGTACCTACAGCACTTTAAAGTGCGTACTATTCATTATGTTAAATATATTTCATAATAGTACATGTAGGAGAGAGACAAGCTTTACGGTACTAAAAAGTATCTATAGTACTTTAAAGTGCGTTCTTTAAAAAGAGAATGAAACCATTCATAATAGCGTTTGTAGAGATTAAATATATGTTTTGAAAGATAAAAAGGCCTTTTTATCGCACTATTATGATAAGAATTATAGGGAAGAGGGGAAATCAATTGAATTCATATACAGCATCGTCTGCAGAAGTTCAGACGAATCGAAGAAGTATATTTGCGTTATTAGCGCTAGCAATTAGTGCGTTCGGGATTGGGACAACTGAATTTGTTAGTGTCGGTTTATTACCATCTATTTCGGAAGATTTACATGTGTCGGTGACAACAGCTGGTTTAACAGTTTCTTTATATGCGTTAGGCGTAGCATTTGGTGCTCCAGTATTAACGTCGTTAACAGCTAATATGTCACGAAAAACGTTATTAATGTGGATTATGATTATTTTCATTATTGGTAACGGAATTGCAGCTGTCGCAACAAGTTTCACTGTATTACTTATTGCGCGAATTGTTTCTGCACTTTCGCATGGTGTGTTTATGTCAATTGGTTCAACGATTGCTGCGGCACTTGTACCAGAAAATAAACGTGCTAGCGCCATTGCCATTATGTTTACTGGTGTAACAGTTGCAACTATTACAGGAGCACCAATTGGAACATTTATTGGTCAACAATTTGGCTGGAGAACATCATTTTTAGCAATTGTAGTAATTGGAATTATTGCCTTAATCGCAAATAGTATTCTCATTCCATCTAATATGAAAAAAGGTGCGTCTGTATCATTCCGCGATCAGTTTAAATTAATTACAAACGGAAGACTGTTACTAGTTTTCATCATTACTGCATTAGGATATGGGGGAACATTCGTAACATTTACGTATTTATCTCCGTTATTACAAGAAGTAACAGGATTTAAAGCTAATACGGTTACTATCATTTTATTAGTGTATGGAATCGCCATTGCAATAGGGAATGTGATTGGCGGGAAATTATCGAATCATAATCCGATTCGAGCGCTATTTTACATGTTCTTTATTCAAGCGATTATATTATTTGTTTTAACATTTACAGCACCATTTAAGGTAGCGGGGTTAATCACAATTATTTTTATGGGACTATTCGCATTTATGAATGTTCCAGGGTTACAAGTATATGTCGTAATGTTAGCTGAACGATTTGTACCGAGTGCTGTCGATGTTGCATCGGCAATTAATATTGCGGCGTTTAACGCCGGGATTGCTCTTGGTGCTTATTTAGGTGGTATTGTAACGAATTCGTTAGGGTTAATTCATACGGCTTGGGTAGGCGGCATTATGGTAGTAGGTGCTGTTATTTTAACAGCATGGAGTATGTCATTAGAAAAACGAGATCAAGTAAAATAAAAGGAGAGAAAATATAATGAAAAACTTACAAAGTACAACAACATTGCATAACGGTGTAGAAATGCCTTGGTTCGGTTTAGGCGTATTTAAAGTAGAAGAAGGACCAGAACTTGTAGAAGCAATTAAATCAGCAATTAAGGCAGGATACCGTAGCATCGATACAGCTGCGATTTATGGAAATGAAGCAGCTGTAGGTGAAGGAATTCGCGCTGGTATTGAAGCGACTGGAATTTCAAGAGAAGAATTATTTATCACTTCAAAAGTATGGAACGCAGATCAAGGATATGAAGAAACAATTGCTGCATATGAAGAGAGCTTAAAAAAATTAAAACTAGATTATTTAGATTTATATCTTGTTCACTGGCCTGTAGAAGGGAAATATAAAGATACGTGGAGAGCGTTAGAAACGCTTTATAAAGAAAAGCGTGTACGTGCAATTGGCGTAAGTAACTTCCAAATTCATCATTTGCAAGATGTAATAAAAGATGCAGAAATTAAGCCAATGATCAACCAAGTAGAATACCATCCTCGTTTAACACAAAAAGAATTACAAGCTTTCTGTAAAGAACAAGGTATTCAAATGGAAGCATGGTCACCACTAATGCAAGGTCAATTATTAGATAATGAAACATTACAGGCAATTGCTGAGAAATACGGTAAAACAACAGCACAAGTGATTTTACGTTGGGATCTTCAAAATGGAGTAATTACAATTCCAAAATCAACGAAAGAACACCGTATTATTGCAAATGCTGATGTATTTAACTTTGAATTAACGAAAGAAGATATGGAAAAAATCGATGCGTTAAACCAAAATCACCGCGTTGGTCCAGATCCTGATAACTTTGATTTCTAAGATTAAAGAATGAGTAAAAAGAGTGCAAAGTTGCACTCTTTTTTATTTTCTATTCAATAAAATGTTTCTGTTTATTTGATTAGCGTTTATATAATGGCTGTTGAATTGCTTTTGGCTATGTAGAGAACTTACTCTAAGACAGTATTAAAGTTTGACATGTAATCATGCATTCTATAATATGTATGCTATAGCATGTATATTGTAAGTTATTTGGAGGTGGCATATGGACTTATATGAGTGAACAGGGTATCTTGTTCATCGCACTGATGTGAAATTAACAAAATATTTAATGTAAGTTTTTAATCACATATTGATTATAAATTTTATCTTTTATATGCTATAGCATATAAAATTCGCCTCTTAAATTGTAATGGCGAAAATTTAAATAATACAGTAGATATATTATGAAACGAGGAGGAGATTTTAGTTATGGAAAAATTCATATTAGCGTTTGATAGAGAGCTTGTAATTGCAGAAAAAAAAGGCTCAACATGGAGTGTCCAATCACAGTTTGTAGGTGCGAATCCAGTTGCGTTAGCTTTAGATCCATACGATCCAGAAAGAATGTATTGTGGTACTTTTGATAGGGGATTATGGAGAAGTAAAGATGGGGGAAGTTCATGGGAAGCGATTGGTACGTTACCTTCCTTCGGTGAAGTTTTCCCGGCTAATGCCATTCATATGAGAGCTATTACAGCAGTTGCTGTATCTCCAGCAAAGGGAGATGACGGTAACGGGATCGTATATGTAGGAACTGAACCGAGCGCAATGTTTGTATCTAAAAATGGAGGAGACAGCTTTGAACTGCTAACGGATTATCGACAAATGCCATCGTATTCATCATGGTTCTTTCCGCAACGAACATATACGCACCACGTAAAACATATTGAAATTGATGCTAATAATCTAGAAACTATATATACAACGATTGAGGTCGGGGGATTAATTAAAAGTGTAGATGGTGGTAAGACATGGACTGAGGAAAAAGAAGGGAACTACCCTCAAGATATTCACATTCTTACATCACATCGCAATGCTCCAAATCGTTTATACGGGGTGTTAGGTGATTCATTCTTGAAAGAACCAGGTCACGAGTATGCGGAGAGTAATGATGGAGGTAAGACGTGGAACTATATGTGTAGTGGGCTAAAGCATCATTACGCATACCAAATGGCAGTTAATCCAAATGATCCAGAAAATATTATTATCGCGACATCTTCAAATCCACACGTAGCACACGATTACAATAATGGAAATTGTGAATCATTTATTTATAAGAAAGAAAAAGATCAGCCTTGGACAGAAATGAATGCAGGTTTACCAACTCCTAAGGGCACAATCATACCAGTATTAAAGGCAACAAGTGATGGAACGTTCTATTTATTTAGTAATAAAGGGGTTTATAAGTCGGTAGATGGCGGTTCAAATTGGACGTCATTAGATATTCCATGGGAGAACAGATTTATGGAACAACATCCCTATGAGATGTTAATTATTAAATAAGTAACGAGTATAATTTTTACAACTATTCATTAAGTATGGTTATTTGAATTGAATTTGAAAATGTAAAAAGCTAGGTAATGCGTTATTCGTGTTACCTGGCTTTTTTGACTATCAATTTAAGGTTAGTTTCATATTTGTGTAAATATGAAACACGTAGAATATCTGAATGGAGAATGGGTAAAATAGTACCGAATAATGTTATAAGGCTTTTTAGGGAAACTGAAGAAAGCAGTGTGTTTAGATTTAGAATGACTGGCAATGGGTGTTAAGAAGTTCAATGATTTAAAAATGAACTCTTTTAAACGCATATTATCTATGAGATGTATGATTTTGAAGAATATTAAAACTCAGGAGGAATTGAATTATGACAAAAGATTTCTATACTGCACTGAAAGAAAGACGTACTTACTATGGGATTAATAAAGAGGTAAAAGTATCGGATGAAAAAATTAAAGAAATCGTGGAGTTTGCTGTGAAATATACTCCATCTGCTTTCAATTCTCAAACTGCGCGATTAGTTGTATTATTTGGTGAAGCTCATGATAAACTATGGGATATTACAACTGAAACATTAAGAAAAGTAGTAGGAGATGGAGATTTTTCAGGAACGCAACAAAAAATGGATTCCTTTAAAGCTGGTTATGGAACAGTACTATTCTTTGAAGATGAGTCTATCGTTAAATCGCTTCAAGAAAAATTTGCTGCATATGCTGAAAACTTCCCAATTTGGTCACACCAAGCATCAGGTATGCACCAATTAGTCGTGTGGACAGGTTTAGAAGCAGAGGGATTAGGAGCATCTTTACAACATTATAATCCATTAATTGATGATGAAGTAAAAACAGAATGGAACGTTCCTGCTAATTGGAAACTCATTGCACAAATGCCATTTGGTAATCCAACGGCTGCACCAGGAGAAAAAGAATTCCAACCACTTGAAGAGCGTGTGAAATTTCATAAGTAATAAAGTGAAACTTTAATTAGTAGTGGTCTTAGTGTCCGCAAATAGCGGGGGAAGCTATCTGTATTGTGAAAATAAAACTGTTTAGTTACAAAAGTTTCTTCGTTCTTTTTATTAAGCGAGTATGTATGAATAAAAAGTGTTAGAAATACTATTTTAATCTTTAAAGGGAAAAGGTGATCGTTTTGATCACCTTTTTTTATTTCTTGCATTTTATTTATTAAAAAACGCTAATTTTTCATAAATGGCTGAAAAACTAGCGTTTTAACCATAGGTATTTGTAATTTGATTACTTAAAACTATATACGAAAAAGCTTTTATATTATTCCTCAAGCTCTATCCATTCCTGTGACCATTCTTCTATTCCGCGAATAATAGCTTCTAAAGCAAATCCTTTTTGAGTTAAAGAATATTCTATACGAACTGGTGTCTCAGGAAAGACTTTACGTTCTACAATTCCTTCCAGTTCTAATTCTTTCAATCTTTCTGAAAGTAATCTTCCGCTAACAGGAAGAGAAGATTCAAGCGTACAAAAGCGCTGAGGTCCAGAGAAAAGTTGGTAAATAATGAGTGCTGTCCATCGTTGACTAAAAAATTTCATTCCTTTTTCAAAGCGAGGGCATAATGTAGAATCATTCATTTTCCTTCACCTCCTAAAATAAATTATATAACATATTACTGTTAGTAACAAATGTTTTTATAATTAATTACTTGACGTAAATTTATTACAAATATATACTAACTTACATAAAGTAACTAAGTAGTTTTATGTAACTAAAGTTCTTTTCTTTAAATGGCTAAAGTTGTGATGGTACATATTGCATATAAGCTGAGAGAAAAAAGAATATCATCTGTAAAAACACTTACGTTGTGTAAGTTAAACAATAAAAAATATAACGATGGAAGAGGATTTTTAGAGATTCTCTATACTAGGAGGTACCTAATGGTTACAACAGATACAATTCATATGTTAGAAGATAAAATTCAATTTATACATCAAGATGGAAAGGATATTTATTTAGTAGGTCCTATTAAATTGCCAATTAATTTATATGGGGAGACTAAAGTTTTCCAATGGTATTCTTGGTTACAATGTAGTGAGGGTACAAATAGTGTAGAAGGGATTATTGAAAAACTTTCATCTATTAATTTAGCTGATATGCAGCAATCTAGTGTGCTTGTATATGGTGATTTTGAGAATTCTGAAGATGCCCTAATTCGTATGCATAGTATTTGTCACACGGGTGATATCTTTGGGAGTAAACGTTGTGACTGTGGATTCCAATTAAAGCAGTCTTTACAAATGATTTCAGAACATGGTTCAGGTGCTTTATTTTACTTAGCGAATCATGAAGGAAGAGGGATTGGCTTGTTTAGTAAAGCGATGACGTACCTCTTGCAAGAAAATGGATTAGATACAGTAGAAGCTAATCTGAACCTAGGTTTTGAAGATGATGTTCGAAACTATGATGATACAATTGAAGTATTAAAAGCACTACGCTCAAAACCTGTAAAACTTATTACAAATAATCCGAAAAAATTAGAAGCGTTACAAAACGCGGGATTAAATGTTACGAGCCGTGAACCGTTATGGGGTGATGTCTCAGAGTTTAATGAGAAATATTTGCAAACGAAGATTCAACGTTCTGGACATTTTGAAGGGGGACACTTACATGCTTGAGCATGAATTGTATATGAAGCTAGCATTAGAAAATGCCAAGGCTATGAAGGGACAAACCACTCCTAATCCATTGGTTGGATCTGTAATTGTAAATGATAACCGAATTGTAGGGATTGGAGCACATATGAAGGCTGGAGAACCACATGCCGAAATACATGCGATACGTATGGCGGGAGAACAGGCCCGTGGAGGTACAATCTATGTAACTCTTGAACCTTGTTCTCATCATGGAAGAACAGGCCCTTGTGCAGAAGCAATTGTACAAGCAGGTATTAAGAGAGTAGTAGTTGCTACACTTGATCCAAATCCACTTGTTTCTGGACGTGGAATTAAAATTCTACAAGATGCAGGTATTGAAGTACTTGTAGGAGTGTGTGAAGAAGAATCTAAAAAAATGAATGAAGTCTTTAATAAATATATTTTGACAAAGCGCCCATTTGTAACGATTAAATCGGGTGTTACATTAGATGGGAAAATTGCTACTTCTTTATCGGATAGTAAGTGGATCACATCTACAGAGGCAAGACAGGAAGTACACCAAATACGAAATGAAAATGCAGCCATTTTAGTAGGAGCGAATACTGTACAAAAGGATAATCCATCATTGACAACGCGTATTCCAAATGGAAGAAATCCAATTCGCGTAATCTTGGATTCAACATTACGCATACCAATGGAAGCTAACGTTGTTACAGATGGAGAAGCCCCTACCTGGATATTTACAACAAATAATCATGCAGCGGAAAAAAAGAAGGCATTAGAAAATGCAGGAGTCAAAGTATTTGTTACTAGCGGAGAAAAGCATATAAACTTATATGAAATGCTTGATGTTTTAGGGCAAAAAGGAATTTCCTCCCTGCTTATTGAAGGTGGTGGAGAGGTAAATGCTTCGTTTATTGAAAATAAATTGATGGATAAACTTATATTATATGTCGCACCAAAAATTATTGGGGGCAGATTGGCGCCTAGCTTTGTAGAGGGGACTGGTATTACTAAAATGCAAGATGCGATTGAATTTAAGGATATATCATTTACCCAGGTTGGAAAAGACTATAGATTTATTGGCTATCCAGAATATCGGAAAATATAAGGAGAATAAAAACTACTTATATTTTTCGATAGATGGATGGCAGAATGGAGCGATGAAGAGTGAAGTTTGGATTTGATATCGATGATACGTTAATTGATTTAAGGCAGCATGCTTTTCATTTATATAATAAAAAATTAAACAAAAAAATAGGATTGGATATATTTCATTCTTTAAAAACAATTGAAATTCATGAAGCATTTGGCATGACTTCGGAGGAAGGCAGTCATATGTGGAATAGTTTGCTGGATGAAATTTATTATACTTCTTGTTCACCGTTTCCGTATGCAGTAGAGACATTGCAAGAATTAGAAAGACAGGGACATGAAATTTACTATATAACGGCGCGACCTAAAGAGCATGGAGAGCAAACAAAAAATGGTTAATAGAAAAAGGTTTTCCAGTACATGAAGATCGCTTTTTCTATGGAATGAAGGATGAAGAAAAAATACACTTCATACAAGAAATAAAATTAAACTATTTCTTTGATGATAAGCCGGCAGTCTTAGAAACGTTAATAGGAAAACCGATAAATGTGTATGCAAAAACTACTTCTTACAATCAACATCTCAACATCCCGTGTATTACAAATTGGACGGAGTTAGGAGATATTATAAAGAAAGATATGTAAGGATTTAACTAGAAAATCAAATAGAGCCAAGACATAGAATTAATAAATTAAAAAAGTTTAGGTATGGATATTATCCAGAAGAAAATTGACTTTTTATGAGTAAAAAGATTCTAGTTATGAATTCAATGACAGGTGTAGCAATATGTATATTTCAAAAAACACGAAGACTTTTAAGTCTTCGTGTTTTTTAATTCATATCTGAAAGAGAAGAAATAAAAGTGTGAAATTGTATGATATTTAAATAGATAATGCTAATTATTTATATATGCAAAATTACATACGTATAATGATTGATAATCACGAGTTAATGTAACTATAATAATTACACTGATAAGTAACTTACTGACGACAGTTATAAGTGAAGAAGGAGGGTTTTATTGTATTTTGTATATAAAAAATAGAAAAGACCTGCGGTAGTATGTCAACTGAAAAACAACAGAATTTTTAGTTATCAAAGTACTATTTATTTAAAAAAGA
>NZ_JAQFUL010000113.1:0-13187 GCF_027716265.1 Bacillus cereus group sp. Bc031 | reverse complement strand
AGTTGGGACCTTGTCCCTGTGAGAGTAGGACGTCGCCAAGCAACTAAAAACACAAGTCTTTTGACTTGTGTTTTTTTGTGTTTTCAAACAGTATGCAAAAAGAAGTAATGGTAATACAAACACGTTGCCCAAGGATGAATCATATTATATAAGAAATCGATGTATATTTTTCTGTAAATTGTTAAGGAATAGAAGTATAAAATATGTCCATTTAAATTAAATAGGGAGGGAAAGATATGAAATCACAAAACGAAGTTTGTATTGTTTGTGAGACAGAAAGAAAAGAAGGGATATATGTTTATAATAATTTAATATGTTATGAATGTGAAAAGGACATGGTGAATACAGAAACAAATGATCCAAAGTATATATATTATTTAAAACAGCTTCGGAAATTAGAAGTATCATATTTTTAAATAGGCATATGCCTATTATTTTTTTTGTTCTGTATAATAGAGAAAGAATGAAATAATAAGGAAGAGATATAGATGAATCAAAATCGCATACCTTTATATGAAGCATTAATAGAGTTTAAAGAAAGAAGGCCGTTATCCTTTCATGTTCCAGGTCATAAAAATGGTTTAAACTTCCCTCAAGGGGCAGTAGAGGAGTTTAAAGATATACTATCTATCGATGTAACTGAGTTATCAGGATTAGATGATTTACATAGTCCGTTTGAATGTATAGATGAGGCACAACAATTATTAGCTGATGTATATGGAGTGAACAAAAGTTATTTTTTAATTAATGGTTCAACAGTCGGGAACTTAGCAATGATTTTGTCTTGCTGTAGGGAACATGATATTGTTCTTGTACAAAGAAATTGTCATAAATCAATTATTAATGGTTTAAAATTAGCAGGAGCAAATCCAATTTTTTTAGATCCATGGATTGATGAAGCTTATAACGTACCCGTGGGAATTCATGATGAGATTATTAAGGAAGCAATTGAAAAATACCCAAATGCGAAAGCACTTATTTTAACACATCCTAATTATTATGGTATGGGGATGGATTTAGAGGCAAGCATTGCTTATGCACATGCACATAAAATTCCTGTGTTAGTAGATGAAGCGCATGGAGCTCATTTTTGTTTAGGTGGGGCATTTCCAAAGTCAGCCTTAGCATATGGTGCAGATATTGTAGTTCATTCCGCACATAAAACATTACCTGCGATGACGATGGGATCCTATTTACATCTAAATAGCCGCTTAGTGAAAGAAGAAAAAGTTTCTACTTATTTAAGTATGCTACAATCTAGTAGTCCATCGTATCCAATTATGGCTTCCCTTGATATTGCACGCTTTACGATAGCGCGTATAAAAGAAAAGGGACATGATGAAATTGTCGAGTTTTTACAGGAATTTAAAGAAGAATTGTCTTCTATCCCACAATTAGCTATTTTACAATATCCATTACAAGACGAGCTAAAAGTTACCATACAGACGCGTTGTCAGTTATCAGGATACGAATTACAGTCTGTATTAGAAAAGGTTGGTATATATACCGAAATGGCAGATCCATATAATGTCTTATTTATTTTACCTTTGCAAGTAAATAAGAAGTATATGAAGGCTATAGAGATGATCCGGGCGGCATTGCAACCTTATGAGGTGAAAGACAAGACGGAATCTATTCGTTATACTTATAAAGGAGAAATTTCTCCCTTGCCGTATACATATAAACAACTGGAAGGATATGAAACAAAAGTAGTATCTGTAGAAGAAGCAGTTGGGATGATAGCGGCGGAAATGGTAATTCCATATCCACCTGGTATTCCATTGATTATGTATGGAGAAAGAATTACTTCAGAACATAAAGAGCAAATTATGCATTTAGAGAGAGCAGGCGCTCGTTTTCAAGGTAGCACGAAATATATGAAAGTGTATGATATAGAAAGTAGGTTTTAGGATGAAGGGATTATTTGTAACAATTGAGGGGCCAGAAGGTTCGGGTAAAACAACGTTAATTCAAGGTTTATTGCCATACTTTGAACAAAAGGAACAAAAGGTAATGGCGACGAGAGAACCAGGTGGTATTGCAATTTCTGAGGAGATTAGAACGATTTTACATAAGCAAGAATATACGATGATGGAAGCACGTACAGAGGCACTTCTATATGCCGCTGCACGTAGACAACATTTAGTGGAAAAAGTTATGCCGGCACTTGATGAGGATTACCTTGTATTATGTGATCGTTTTATAGATAGCTCTTTAGCGTATCAAGGCTATGCAAGAGGATTAGGTATGGATAAAGTATTTGAAATCAATCGTTTCGCAACAGAAGACTGCATGCCTAGTTTAACAATTTACCTAGACATTGAACCCGAGGTTGGTTTAGCTCGAATTGCAAAAGATGCAGGACGTGAAGTGAATCGGTTAGATATGGAAGATATCACTTTCCATAAACGTGTGCGTGAAGGGTATTTACAAGTTGTAGAACGTTTCTCGGATCGTATTGTATTAGTAAATGCTGATCAACCAATGGAAAAACTTATAGAAGAAGTTATTCAAGTTATAGAAGATAAATTGTTATAATAGAAGGAAAGAATGAAATAAGTGAGGTATGCATTATGACGAAGACGTGGGAGCAGCTTTCTGCTATACAACCCATCGGTGTAAAAATGTTGATGAATAGCATCGCAAAAGAGCGTATATCCCACGCTTACTTATTAGAGGGAGGGAAAGGGACAGGAAAGTTTGCGACAGCAATTCAAATGGCAAAGAGTTTCCTCTGTTCTCAGCGGGATGGGGTAGAACCTTGTCATGTATGTACAAATTGTAAGCGAATTGATTCAGGTAACCACCCAAACTTACATATTGTAAAACCAGACGGATTGTCTATTAAGAAGCAGCAAATTCATGATTTACAAGAAGAGTTTTCAAAAACAGGATTAGAAGCAAATAAAAAAGTATATGTTATTGAGCACGCAGACCGTATGACAGCAAATGCGGCGAATACACTGTTGAAATTTTTAGAAGAACCAAGTAGTGATACAACAGCTATGTTACTTACTGAACAAAGTCATCAAATTTTAAATACGATTTTATCTCGGTGTCAAGTTGTTACATTTAGACCGTTACCTACAGAATCTTTAATTAGAAGATTACAGGATGAAGGTGTTACGACATCTTTATCGACACTTGCTGCACAACTCACAAATAGTTTTGATGAAGCTTTAGCTTTATGTAGTGATGAATGGTTTGCACAAGCACGAGCTTTAGTGATAAAATTATGTGAAGCGCTCGAAAAAGATAAAGCCTCTGTTTTTTTTGTACAAGAAAAATGGGGAAAACACTTTGGAGAGAAAGAACAATTACAGCAAGGTTTAGATATGTTACTCCTTATTTATAAGGATTTATTATATGTTCAACTTGGAGAAGAAGATCGTCTTGTTTTTCATGAGCAGAAAGAGATGTTTGAATCTTTCTCCTACGCTCAGAAGCGCATTGTATCAGCTCTCTTTAATATATTAGAGGCAAAAAATAGAATCAACGCTAATGTAAATGCGCAGCTTGTGTTCGAACAGTTAGTGTTGCGGTTGCAGGAGGGATGACCGTTTTGTATGATGTAGTAGGTGTTCGCTTTAAGAAGGCCGGAAAGGTGTATTACTTTGATCCGAATCAGTTCGATATCTCTGAAAATGAGTTTGTAATTGTAGAAACGGTAAGAGGTATTGAATACGGAAAAGTAGTTATTACCAAAAAGCAAGTTGATGAAAACGACGTTGTATTACCACTAAAAAAGGTTATTCGCATTGCAAATGAAAACGATCGTACCATTGTTGAAGAGAACAAACATGCTGCAAAAGAAGCATATCAAGTTTGTCAGCAAAAGGTAGTAGAACATAATCTTGATATGAAACTTGTAGATGTAGAGTATACGTTCGATCGCAATAAAATTATTTTCTACTTTACTGCGGATGGTCGGATTGATTTTCGCGAACTAGTGAAGGACTTAGCAGCAATTTTTAGGACAAGAATTGAACTAAGACAAATCGGTGTTCGTGATGAAGCGAAAATGCTTGGTGGTATTGGTCCATGTGGTCGTATGCTTTGTTGTTCTACTTTTTTAGGGGATTTTGAACCTGTATCCATTAAGATGGCAAAAGATCAAAATTTATCATTAAATCCTGCAAAAATCTCTGGTTTATGTGGTCGCTTAATGTGTTGCTTAAAATATGAGAACGATGAATATGAGGCAGCAAAGGAACAACTTCCTGATTTAGATCAACGTATACAAACCCCGCATGGTACTGGCCGTGTTATCGGATTAAATATTTTAGAAAGATTAATTCAAGTGGAACTAGTAGACAAGGAACGGATAGTAGAATATACGTTAGATGAGTTAGTGAATAAAGGGGTCGTTTCGAGTCAAACCACAGATTAATGAGGTGGGTGCTTGTGGAGAAAAAAGATATTTTTGCATCGGTTTCTAGTATGGAAGAGCAAATTGGACATTTATACAAACAGTTGGGAGAATTAAAACAAAATCTTGCAGAGTTACTGGAAGAAAACCAACATATAAAAATGGAAAATGAAAATTTGCGACACCGCTTTGAAGAAGTACAGATTAAAGAAAAACAAAAAACTCAAAAACGTAAAGAAGTGAAGCCGAAGACAGATATTGGTGAAGGCTATGATAATTTAGCAAGACTATATCAAGAAGGTTTTCATATTTGTAATCTGCATTATGGAAGTGTACGTAAAGAGGGAGATTGTTTATTCTGCCTGTCATTTTTAAATAAAAAGTGAAATTACCTTTCCAATAATAATTGGAAAGGTAATTTTTTATACATGAGAGTAGAATCGAATATGTTTTTTATTAGTAGAAGATGAAATAGGGTAGGTTAAGTGTAAGAAAAGGAGCAACATATGAATTTATATGAAGATGAACGTTTAGATTACTTATTAGCACAAGATTTGAAGATTATACAAAGCCCATCAGTATTTAATTTCTCGTTAGATGCTGTTTTACTTGCAGACTTTGCTTGGGTGCCAATTCAAAAAGGTAATTTACTTGATTTGTGTACAGGTAATGCAGTTGTGCCCCTTCTATTAAGTACAAGGACGAAAGGGAATATTACTGGTGTAGAAATTCAAGAACGCTTATATGATATGGGAATAAGAAGTGTCCAATACAATAAGTTGGAAGAAAGAATTCACTTAATACACGGGGATTTGAAAGATATGCCGGAGAAACTTGGGCGTCATCAATATGATGTTGTCACATGTAATCCGCCTTATTTCCAAACACCTGCAACTTCTGAAAAAAATATGAATGAACATTTAGCGATAGCTCGTCATGAAATTATGTGTACACTAGAGGATGTTGTATCTGCAAGTAGTCAGCTAGTAAAGCAAGGCGGGAAAGTAGCATTTGTACATCGTCCAGGTCGTTTATTAGATATTGTTACATTAATGCGTAAATACAAAATTGAACCGAAGCGTGTACGATTTGTTTATCCTAAGGCAGGGAAAGAAGCGAATACATTGTTAATTGAAGGAATTAAGGATGGAAACGCAGATTTGAAAATATTGCCACCTCTTTTTGTATATGAAGAAAATAATGAATATACAAAGGAGATTCGCTCGATTTTATATGGAGAAGAATAAGCATTGTTTTTATGTAGCGGAGTGCTCTGATGGAAGTTACTATGCTGGATATACAAATCATATAGAGAAGCGGATTGAGACCCATAATAGCGGAAAAGGGGCTAAGTATACGCGTGCTAGACTTCCTGTTGCTTTAAAATACGTAGAATTTCATGAAGATAAGCGTACAGCTATGCAAGCAGAGTATTATTTTAAGCAATTAAATAGAAAACAAAAAGAAGAATATATGCAAAAAGGAGAACGCTATGTGGCAACAAAAAAGCTTTCAACAAAGTGAAAAGGGAGTTTTATATTTAGTACCAACCCCTATTGGAAATTTAGAAGATATGACATTTCGTGCAATCCGAATTTTAAAAGAAGCGGATTTAATTGCTGCTGAAGATACGAGACAAACGAAAAAACTTTGTAATTATTTTGAAATTGAAACGCCTGTTATGAGTTACCACGAGCATAATAAAGAAGTAAGTGGAAAGAAAATATTAGAGAAGTTAGATGAAGGAAAGACTGTAGCACTTGTTAGTGACGCTGGTATGCCGTGTATTTCCGATCCAGGCTATGATATTGTTGTCGAGGCAGTAGCTGAGCAATATCATGTAATCCCGCTTCCTGGGGCAAATGCAGCCCTTACAGCATTAATTGCATCAGGGCTTGAAACAAAACAGTTTTATTTCTATGGGTTTTTACAAAGAAATAAAAAAGAAAGAAAAATGGAGTTAGAGAAGCTTCGTTACATACAAACTACAATGATGTTTTATGAAGCGCCTCACCGCCTGGATGATACTTTAATCTCGATGCAAGAAGTATTGGGAAATAGAGAAATCGTATTATGCCGAGAGTTAACGAAAAAATTCGAGGAATTTATTCGAGGAACAGTTGAAGAAGCAATTGAGTGGACGAAACAAAATGAAGTTCGTGGTGAGTTTTGTATTTTAGTAGCTGGTTCAACGGAAGAACCTGCTCCAGAAGAACAATGGTGGGAATCTATTTCAGTATATAATCATATTGAACATTATATAAACGAAAAAGGTATGAATTCAAAAGAGGCGATAAAAACAGTCGCTAAAGATCGAGATTTGTCGAAACGTGATGTGTATCAAATCTATCATGTCGATAAAAAATAAGCTTCTCATAATTGAGAAGCTTATTTTGCTGTTTCGATATAATCTTGAAGCTCGTTTAAGATTTGCTCAGCGCCTTCTTTGCTTAAGATAATTTTACCTTCAGCTAAAGATAGGTTACCATCAGATACTTCACCAGTTACTTGGCAAGTCATGTTTGGCTTATATTTTTTTAAGATGATTTTCTCGTCATCAACATAGATTTCAAGAGCATCCTTTTCTGCAATACCTAAAGTACGGCGTAATTCAATCGGAATTACTACACGACCTAATTCATCAACTTTACGAACGATACCAGTAGATTTCATAATTCTTTTCCTCCTAAAGAAATAGTTTATAAGTTTCGAGTCTATTTTTAGATTCGTCATTTTTCGACAAAGTACCCTATGGACATATGATACCAATCATTTACATTTCCGTCAATTCTTTAATTCTATATTTTTTAAAAAGATTTATAGATTTCTTACTTCTTATATATAATAGAATTTGAGTAATTTCTACTATTATTTCACTTTATTTTCGGAAAAATCAAGAAATTACAGGTAATGACTGTATATTTTCTTGAAATATGAGTAATAGATGATAAATATAAAAATATGAACTTGTTTTTATCCTGCATTAACGAGTAGTAAGATTCTAAATTTTAAATTCGGCGGGGCCAAAGAAGTTAAGTGGAAGTCGGATTGCTCGTAAAAGTCCGATTGGTGTGGGTTGATAATCCGTGGGAATGAACAAGACCCTCACAGATTAAAGTTTCACTTTATATATAAGTTTTTGATATACTATTTATAAATACATATGAGGTTATCCGGGAGGTCCAAAACAATGACAAAGGAAAACAAATCCTTTTATATTACTACCCCAATTTATTATCCAAGTGGAAAATTACACATTGGACATGCTTATACAACAGTAGCAGGAGATGCGATGGCACGATATAAGCGTATGCAAGGATATAATGTTCATTATTTAACAGGAACTGATGAGCATGGACAGAAGATCCAAAAGAAAGCAGAAGAATTAAATGTTACACCACAAGCATATGTGGATAACATCGTTGCAGGAATTAAAGAACTTTGGGAGAAGATGGATATCTCCTATGATGACTTTATCCGTACAACGGAAGATCGTCATAAAGATGTTGTCGAAAAAATCTTCAAGCAACTAGTAGATCAAGGTGATATTTATCTTGATGAATATGAAGGTTGGTATTCTGTACAAGATGAGACATTCTATACAGAGCATCAATTAGTAGATCCAATTATGGAAGGTGACAAAGTAGTTGGGGGAAAAAGTCCAGACAGTGGTCATGATGTAGAACTTGTTCGTGAAGAATCATATTTCTTTAGAATGGGTAAATATGTTGACAGACTATTAAAGTTCTATGAAGAGAATCCACATTTCATTCAGCCAGAGTCTCGTAAGAATGAAATGATTAATAACTTTATTAAACCAGGATTGGAAGATTTAGCAGTTTCCCGTACTTCATTTGACTGGGGAGTTCGTGTTCCAGGTAATCCGAAACACGTTATTTACGTATGGGTTGACGCATTATCTAACTACATTACAGCATTAGGTTATGGAACAGAAAATGAAGAGATGTATAAGAAGTTCTGGCCAGCAGATGTGCATTTAGTTGGAAAAGAAATCGTTCGTTTCCATACGATTTATTGGCCAATCATTTTAATGGCATTAGATTTACCTCTTCCGAAAAAAGTCTTTGCTCACGGTTGGATTTTAATGAAGGATGGAAAGATGAGTAAGTCAAAAGGAAATGTAGTAGATCCAGTTACATTAATTGATCGTTACGGATTAGATGCATTACGTTATTACTTACTTCGTGAAGTTCCATTTGGATCTGATGGCGTATTCACACCTGAAGGATTTGTGGAGCGTATTAATTTTGATTTAGCAAATGACTTAGGTAACTTATTAAATCGTACAGTAGCTATGATTGATAAGTACTTTAACGGAGAAATCCCTGCATTTAAAGCAAATGTAACGGAATTTGATGAAACGTTAGTAGCATTTGCGAAAGATACATTGAAAAAAGTTGAAGAAGCAATGGAGAATATGGAATTCTCTGTAGCTCTAAGCTCAATTTGGCAATTGGTTAGCCGTACGAATAAATACATTGACGAAACACAACCGTGGGTATTAGCGAAAGATGAGAATGATCGCGAAAAGTTAGCCTCTGTAATGGCTCACTTAGCAGAAGTACTTCGTCAAACAGGTATTATGCTTATGCCATTCTTAACAGTAGCACCAAGCAAAATGTTTGCTCAGCTTGGCCTGACTGATGAAGCACATACATCTTGGGGAAGCCTATCTACAATCGGCTGTATTCCAGCTGGAACAAAAGTGGAAAAAGGACAACCAATTTTCCCTCGTTTAGAAATGGACGTGGAAGTGGCGTACATTAAAGAACAAATGAAAGCCTCTGCTCCTAAAGTAGAAGAGAAAAAAGAAGAAGAACCGAAGGCAGAAGAAATTACAATTGATGATTTCTTTAAAGTAGAATTGCGTGTAGCTGAAGTTCTATCTGCGGAACCTGTGAAAAAAGCAGACAAGTTGTTAAAAATTCAACTAGACTTAGGTACAGAAAAGCGTCAAGTTGTTTCTGGAATTGCAAAATTCTATTCGCCAGAAGACCTAAAAGGTAAAAAGGTTATTTGTGTAACAAATTTAAAACCTGTAAAATTACGCGGTGAATTATCGCAAGGTATGATTTTAGCGGGTGAAGAGAATGGCGTATTGTCATTAGCATCTATTGACCAAAATCTACCAAATGGTACAAAAATTAAGTAATTAAGACAAGAAAAGAGATGTTTCACGTGTAACATGTGTGAAGCGTCTTTTTTCTTTTTACACTCTCAATTTTTGCATTAAGATTGTAGTATTGTTATCGTTAAGTTATAAAAGAGCTTATTTGCGTAGAATAAATTTGATTTCAATATAAAAGGAGTTATGTATTATGTTGTTTGATACACATTCACATTTGAATGCAGAGCAATTTGAAGAAGACTTACAAGAAGTTATTGCCCGAATGAAAGAAGCGGGGGTTACTTATACAGTTGTTGTTGGTTTTGATGAAGTAACGATAAAAAAGGCGATTGAATTAGCTGAAGCCTATGATTTTATTTATGCCGCGGTTGGATGGCATCCAGTTGATGCAATCGACATGACAGAAGAGCATTTAGCTTGGTTAGAAGAACTTGCTTCTCATCCTAAAGTCGTTGCACTTGGAGAAATGGGCTTAGATTATCACTGGGATAAGTCTCCAAAAGAAATACAGAAAGAAGTATTCCGTAAGCAAATTGCATTAGCGAAAAAAGTAAAATTACCGATTATTATACATAACCGCGATGCAACTCAAGATATTGTTGATATTCTAGAAGAAGAGAATGCAGCTGAAGTAGGAGGTATTATGCATTGCTTTAGCGGTAGCGTAGAGGTAGCAGAGCGATGTGTTGATATGAACTTTTTAATTTCGTTAGGTGGACCGGTTACGTTTAAAAACGCTAAGAAACCGAAAGAAGTTGCTACTGAGATTCCATTAGAAAAATTGTTAATAGAGACGGATTGTCCGTATTTAACACCACATCCATTTCGAGGAAAACGAAATGAACCAAGTTATGTAAAACTCGTAGCAGAAGAAATTGCAAACTTAAAAGGAATTTCTTATGAAGAGGTAGCGGAAGTAACAACTAAGAATGCAAAAGCTTTATTTGGTGTCGAATAAAAAGAATGGGGAGAGCCCATTCTTTTTATTTTTTGAGAAACGTAATAGTAGAAGTGGTAGAGAAACCGAGGGTGAATGAGTAAGTGTTACAATAAGGAGAGAGAACAAAGTTTTGGACATTCTATTTTTTAAAATGTAACAATGGGGAAAATAATAATGGAAAAGTCGTCATTTTTTTGTTTTACTAAGTAGAGACGAAACGAGTGTGGAGGCAAGCATGAAAATTAAAGAGATTATCGTTGTAGAAGGTAAAGATGATACAGTTGCGATTAAGCGTGCTGTTGATGCGGATACAATTGAAACGAACGGTTCAGCAATCGGTGATCATGTTATTGAACAAGTAAAATTAGCGCTGCAAAAACGAGGCGTTATTATTTTCACAGATCCGGATTATCCTGGAGAGCGTATTCGAAAAATTATTTCTGATAAGGTGCCTGGATGTAAACATGCTTTTTTACCGAAGGAAGAAGCACTTGCTAAGAGGAAAAAAGGTGTCGGGATTGAACATGCTTCTAATGAATCAATTCGCCGTGCTTTAGAGAATATACATGAAGAAATGGAAGCTTACACAAGTGAAATTAGTTGGAGCGATTTAGTCGATGCAGGTTTAGTGGGCGGAGAAATGGCAAAGAGTCGCAGAGAAAGAATGGGTAAGCTATTAAAGATTGGTTATACAAACGCAAAACAGTTACATAAACGTTTACAAATGTTTCAAGTTTCAAAAGAATCATTTGCAGAAGCTTATAAGCAAGTCATACAGGAGGAAAGAAAATGAAGGATATCGCAACGCCAAATCGTACGAAAGATATTGTTGAAAAGTATGGATTTTCATTCAAAAAAAGTTTAGGACAAAATTTTTTAATTGATACGAATGTATTAAATCGTATCGTTGATCACGCTGAAATTGGTTCAGAAAGTGGTGCAATTGAAATTGGACCAGGTATCGGTGCATTAACAGAACAATTAGCGAAGCGTGCTAAAAAAGTAGTGGCTTTTGAAATTGATCAAAGGTTATTACCGATTTTAGATGAGACGTTAGCTCCATATGGCAACGTTACTGTTATCAATAAAGATGTACTAAAGGCAGATGTACATGAGGTGTTTAGTGAGCAATTTGAAGAAGGGCAAGATGTAATGGTAGTAGCTAACTTACCATACTATATTACGACGCCAATTTTATTTAAATTGCTGGAAGAGAAATTACCGGTTCGTGGATTCGTTGTTATGATGCAAAAAGAAGTTGGGGATCGTTTAGCAGCTAAGCCTGGAACGAAAGAATATGGTTCTTTATCCATTGCTATTCAGTATTATACAGAGGTAGAAACAGTTATGACTGTACCGCGTACAGTGTTTGTGCCACAACCGAATGTTGATTCTGCAATTATTCGCCTCCTAAAGCGTCCTAAACCAGTGGTAGAGGTAACAGATGAGACATTCTTCTTTGAAGTAGTACGAGCAAGTTTTGCACAGCGTCGTAAAACTTTAATGAATAATTTATCAAATAATTTAAATGGTTTCCCGAAAGATAAAGAGCTGTTGGATCGGATTTTAACAGAAGTAGGAATTGATCCAAAACGAAGAGGCGAAACGCTATCTATCGAAGAGTTTGCGACATTAAGTAATGCATTAGTTCTTCATAAGTTATCATAAGGGTACAAAAGGGACAGTTCAATTTGAACTGTCCCTTTTGTCACCTTTCTCCTCCTAAATTCATACTTTAAAAACAGGTAAGATGGCCTAACGAGTTTGGAGGTAGGAGAATGGCTTTACATGTTGGAGAATTAGTGGAACGATATTCTCATAATAGGGATATCCTTTTTCGTATTATAGAAATAAAAGGTGAGATAGCTATATTGTTTGGAGAGGAAATTAGATTAGTGGCAGATGCGCCACTTGAAGATTTAATTAGTATAGATCAACGAGAACATAAAAAGAGAGCAAAGCGTGAGAAAGAAACAATGGAGCGGACGTATCGTTTGTTTCAACAAGATTACGTATTAATGAAACAAAGGCATGAACACACTTCAACTGGTGGATATACAAGTGAAGTGAATTATTTTCAAATGCCAGGGCGTGTCTTGCATATAGATGGAGACCCGTTATATTTGCGCAAGTGCCTAGATTTATATAATAAAATTGGTGTTCCTGTACAAGGTATTCATTGTAAAGAAACGGAGATGCATGAAAAGGTAGTAGATTTAATAGATCATTTTCGTCCGGACATTTTAGTTATTACAGGGCACGATGCGTATACAAAATCAAAAGGCGTAAAGGGAGATTTAGCAGCATATAGGCATTCAAGGCATTTTGTACAGGCTGTTCGAGAAGTGCGAAAAAAATATCCATCGTTGGATCAACTCGTTATTTTTGCTGGGGCATGTCAATCACACTTTGAAGCATTAATTCGAGCAGGTTCTAATTTTGCTAGTTCCCCATCTAGAATTAATATTCACGCACTAGATCCTGTATATGTGGTTGGTAAAATTAGTTTTACGTCATTTATGGAAAGGGTTAATGTATGGGATGTTGTACGTAATACGATTACTGGTGAAAAGGGGCTTGGCGGGATTGAGACGAGGGGGATTTTACGAACTGGATTACCTTTTCAACATTATGAAGAATAAGCAAGGTACATATAATCCGTACCCTTTGTAAAGGACATTTTAAAAAAAGTTAGGCGGCATCAAGAAGATGATTTCTGTATTCAACAG
>NZ_JAQFUL010000112.1:0-13273 GCF_027716265.1 Bacillus cereus group sp. Bc031 | reverse complement strand
AACGTGGGAAAATCGGCTTTTTACCTTCCAAAAAATGTCTTAGCGTGGGTTTTATGTCATTTGGTTGGCGGGACCCCTACATAAAAAATTTCGTAAAAGGGGTAATTAATTTATGAAAAAGAAAAATTTATGTAAGCAAGTTGATTATGACTTTTTGGTGAAAGTATTGTCACAAACAAGTAATTATGTTGAATTACATAGTAAATTACAGGCTTATATTAAAGAAAATAGAAACTTTAAATCTAATATTAGACAAAAAGCTAATTAAAAAGCAAAGAATTTATTTCTTTGTTTTTTTTAATTTATAACCTAGAAATTCCAGATATTCTAATAGTCCTTTTTCAATATCATTGCGTTCATCTTCTGGAAGATCGTCCAAGTCCTCATATAACTCTTTTGCTAAACGACTTATTTCATTTTTATTGACATCATCATCGTTTCCTACTAAATAATCTACAGATACACCAAAATAGCGTGAAATTTTTACTAACATTTCATAACTAGGTTCGTATCCAGAGTTTTCCCAATTCGATATAGTTGTTTGTGCAATTCCAAGTGCTTTTCCAAGTGCGGTAGCACTAATGCTTTTCTTATTTCGTAACTCTCTCAATCTTTGTCCAAACATGGTTCCAACTCCTTTTTAACTTGTTTTATGTTAAAAAAATAAAAAAATAACACGTTTAATGTTGACTTTCGGCTTTAAGCCGAATACAATGTAATTAAGGGAAGGGAGGGTGAAAAAATGCTAGCGTCAGAAAATAAAACCATTGTACGAGAATATAGGGAATCCAAAGGCTTAAGTATTAAGGAAGTTTCTAAAGGCGCTAAAATTCCAATCGGCACATTGTATGATGTTGAAATTGGGAGAAGGAGTCTCAAGGCTAACAAAGCCAAAAAAATGGCTGATTTTCTTGAAGTTCCGATCGAGAAACTTTTCAGACCAACATATTATCGTGCAATACCCATCACAGATTGAATTAACCTCATGTTATTGATTACATCTATTTTGTTCATATTCCTACTAAATGTATTGTAAATGAAATTCGGCTAAAAGACGAAATAATTATGACTAAAGTATATAGTTCTATATTTAGAAAGGTAAAATTCTAAATATTCCGTCCTTTGAAAACTGAATAATCCTAAAGGAGCTGTAAAAAATGGTTTTGAAACGATCGTATCAAACACTACTACTCTTTACGAGTGTACTTTTATTTGTGATGAGTTTCTTGATTCCACTGAATCAAGCCAGTGCGGAGGTAATCAATCGAGAAAGGTATCAGATGGATTGGGCCTATAGTCCGCAGTACGGGAAAGATATTCGTACAGAGCTTTTAAAGAACGCGAGTGGTCAAATCGCGTATTGCTTGGTATACGGTTTAAAATCCCCAAATGGAGAGGATTTACCAGAAGCGGGCAAAACAGATGATGTATCCTATCGTGTCTTAATGAATGGATACCCACAGAAAACACCAGAAAGTTTAGGTGTCTCTAATTGGCAAGAAGCCCATTACGCAACGCAATTAGCTCTTTGGAATGCACTTGGTCAGATTTCTGTTGATGAATTACAGTTCAAAAATGCGGCTGTTGAAAAAGCGGCAAAGAACATCATTCATGCGGCAAATCAAAGCCAGGATACACAAGATGTCTGGATGAATGTCATTCCAACAGATAAACAAGAAGCACAATTAAACGGTGAATATTTTGAAACAACAACATACACCGTTCAAACAAATGCAAAAAAAGGTACATTCCAAGTACAAATGAACAATGCACCACAAGGAACACGTGTTGTCACTGAACAAGGTGAAGGGAAAGAAACGTTTCAACTAGGAGAAAAGTTCCGTATCCAAGTACCAAAATCCTCTAAGAGTAGTGAACTATCTCTAAAAGTCGTTTCAAATCTAACGAATGTTCATGCAGTCGTATATAAAGGAACAAGTACGATTCAAGATGCAACTGTATTATTAGAACGCAGTACAGAACAAGTAAGCACAGACTTACAAGTATTTTGGAAAGCGAATGGCGCCTTAAAAGTCATGAAAGTGGATGAAAACAAAAAGCCGCTACCAGGTGCAGTATTTGAAATCGCAAACAGTAATCAACAAGTTATGGGAACGATTACAGCTGATAAAAACGGTATCGCTGAAATGGGTAACTTAGAACTTGGCACATACACTGTAAAAGAAGTGAAAGCACCTGTTGGATATGTGTTAGACGCTACACCAAAGCCTTTTGAAGTAAAAACAGGTGAAGTTGCTGTTGTAGAAATGAAAAATGTACAGATCAAAGGAAATATTGAAATTAAAAAGATTAGTGATACAGGCAAGATTCTCCCAGGCGTTGAATTTACAGTATTTACGCCAGAAGGAAAGGTAGTCACAAAAGTAACAACAGATCAAGAAGGGATTGCGAAAGTAAATTCTCTTCCGTTTGGAAAGTATTACTTCCAGGAAACGAAAGGATTAGAAGGTTACTTATTAAATCAAACAAAGTATCCATTTGAAGTAAAAGAGAATAATCAAACACTTACGTTTGAAGTGAAAAACGATCAAGTAAAAGGAAATATACAGCTTGTAAAAGTAGATGAAGACGGAAAGACGAAATTAGAAGGCGCTGTTTTTATCCTAGCTGATGAAAAAGGTAAGAAGATCAGTGAGCATAAGACAGACAAAAACGGGTTAATCAAAATTGATAATATCCCATTCGGAAAGTACCAATTCATTGAAAAGACATCACCAGCGGGCTATGTGCTAGTAAAAGAGCCGATTCCGTTTAGCATCACTGAAAACGGGAAAACAATTGAGCTAGTTGCCAAGAATACGAAGATTAGAGGATCAATTGAAATTACAAAAGTAGACGTAGCCGATGGAAACAACAAGTTACCAGGTGCAGAGTTTACGATCTATAATGAGCAAGGCCAGGAAGTCGCGAAAGGAAAAACGAACGAACAAGGCATTGCGAAGTTCGATAAACTCCCAGCAGGAAAGTACACATATAAAGAAACACTTGCACCACAAGGTTATGTGTCACATGAAGAAATATTCTCCTTTGAAATTAAAACGGATGGTGAAATTATAAAACACACCGTAAAAAACAAAAAGATTGAAGGTAGCTTAGAAATTACAAAAGTAGACGTAGCCGACGGAAACAACAAGTTACCAGGTGCAGAGTTTACGATCTATAACGAGCAAGGCCAGGAAGTCGTGAAAGGAAAAACAAATGAACAAGGCATTGCAAAGTTTGAGAAATTACCAGCTGGTAAATACACATATAAAGAGACATTCGCACCAGAAGGATATTTAATTAATGAAGAAACATTCTCTTTTGAAATTAAAACAGATGGTGAGATTATCAAACATGTTGTAGCAGATCAGAAAAAAGAAGTTCCACCAACACCAGAAACGCCACAACCAGAGCAACCGGAACAACCACAGCCAGAACAACCAAAACCACAACCAGAGAAGCCACAAACACCACAGGTCATTGAAAAACCTGTACCAACACCAGAGAAACCACAACACATTGTAAAACAACCACAACCGATGAAAGAACAACCTAAGAAAGTAGAAAGCCATTTACCAACAACAGGCGGCAAAGCTGAAAATCCATATTGGAAATGGATTGGTGTTACATTTGTCGTTCTTGGTAGCATCCTAGCTGTTTACGTAATTAGAAAACGTAAGAATCAAGAAGTGTAAAACACTCTCAACTGATAAGGGAGGGCGGGATCAAATGTGCATATTTGATGTACATTATCAAATCAATGATAGGAAATATACGAAATCATATTTACTTGCATTGGTGGAAGATGGGTTTCAGTTGCGAAAAAATATCCAACATGTTCTATTCAAAGAGCACCAACAAGAAATTAAGATTCTATCTACAGATTTAGAGGAATTAGATTTAGTAGCTTTATAAAAAACTGATACGAATGGAAAGGTGAGATTGCTATGTGTGGAACATTTATTGGAAGAAGTGCACAAATCCCAGCATTTATAAAACCAAAATGGTATGACATGAGTAAGTCAAATTCCATTGTCATAGGGAATGAAGGGAACAAGATGAATCCTCAATTTGTATTTGGAGAAGAAAATAGAAATATTCTGGTACGAGGTGGAACAGGAAAAGGAAAAACGGGTTTGATGAAGCAACTCCTTAACCTTGTCATGGCAGATCATCAACAAGCGACTGTCTTAGATGGGGAAGGAGAGTATAAAGAATACGAAAAAATGGGTGCTCACATTATCACCTTTACATCAAAAGATTCTTTTCTAAGCCAAACAGAAATAGAAACATGCAAACAATCGGATGTCGTTATTATAGATGAAGGATTAAGGTTGTATTCCAATAATCCAGAGGGATTCATCGATCTTTTAGAAGAACTAGAGGAACTGAATGTAAGAGTTTTTGTGAGTTTTCAAGCGATACCAGAAGAGTTATTGCACAGATTTGATGTGTATTTAGAATTGGACCCACTCATCGCTTAAAACTATACAATATTTCTATTTAACGATATAGAAGGATAAAACAATACAGGAGGATTTCTTATGAAACCAATTAAGCATATGCGAAGTAAACGCGGTTTTTATATTGGTCGAGTTCCACATACAACACATACACCTTCAACAAATAAGCGTACAGAAGCATGGACGGGAAAAATGGGAAAGGGCATGATTTTCTCTTCCCTTCTAGTCACGCTAGACCCCTATAAAAAAGCGCACAAATCATAATATTCATGGGAGGACATTCTTTCACTGAATATCCTCCCTACTTAAAAGGAGGAAGCAAGATGGGAAAACAAGCGTATCAAAATCGTCAAGAATGCTGGGAAACGTTCTGGAAAGAACAAGTAACGGTAGATGGTGAATTAGATATTGAACAAGTAAAGCAAGAACTCTTCAACTATAAAACACTCTTAGATCAAATTAATCAACCTCAAAACGGGATCATGCAACCTCAAATTTTGATTCAATTAGCCGCAGAAGAACGAACAGAAAAGCATCGTGAAAAGGTATTAGCCCTTGCATAAGGCCATTTCAAGGATAGAAAGGAAGTGAAGAAGTGGCGCACAGCAAGTTAGATAGAGAAATTGAAAACTTCATAGAAAAGAACTGGAAAATGCTTTTAGGTATAGGAGCTGTCGCATTTGTCTGGTTTTCTAAAGAAAAAATCCTCACAGAATTGATGAAGCTGGTGCCAACTGTAGTCGGTGTGTTTCGTGGTATTGCTTTATTGATCTTGTTGGGAATTGTCATACGGATTGTCTTACATGGCATCTATTTATATCTAGAAAAGAAGCGGTATCGATATGTATTGTTCATCCCGCACATAGATGATGAAGTTACACCAGATAAGCTAGGGCAAATGATTAGGCATGTGCATGGTTCGGGTCGAAAGCCCTTAGAACGTCTGTTAAAAGGTCGCGATTGGTACCGCATGACGATGTATCGTCCAGAGGGAGAAAATGAGCGTGTCCGCTTTTATGTAGGTGGTCCAGAGGATAAGATCAAACAGGTTGTGCAAGCGATACAAAGCGCCTATACCCACAGTGAAATTTATACCGTCCCAAAGGAAGAAATGCCATTTCCAACAAGAAAAGCGGTAGGAGGACGGATGGTATTAAAGAGAAAGCGGCTAGATGCCACGTTATCACTAGCACGCTATACACGTGATGTATTACCGATGTTAGGAAGCGCAATGGAAGAAAAAACATGGATTGATATTGCTTTTACACCAGATAACGGATATCAGCTGACAAAAGGGATTCGAAAAGCAGAAAAGGCCATTCGAAAGAAGAAAAAGCATGGGCTAGATGCCTTTGAAAAAGAAGAAATTCGCGCATTAAATAAGCGGTTTGCAAAAAACGAAGTGGCGTTTCAAGTATCTGTTTCATTCGCAAGTGAGTATTACCCTGGCGTACCTGTTATTAAGAACTTAGGGCATATGGTCGCAAGTATTATGGCCGATGTGAATGAGCTGAGATACAGAAGGTTTAGACGTAGTATGCCAGCTGTACCACATCCCGTATACGGAAAAATGATATGGACGGGATCAGAGCTATTAAACTTGTTGCATCTTCCAAATGTAACGGGTGATAAAAACAGCAAGACAGAGCGAAACATCTTGTATCTAGATAAAGGGGAAAACATGATACCGAATGATTTATTGGCCGAAGGCATTTCAATTGGTCATGTGATGCATCCTTATATCAAGGACCGATTAGTAAAAATTCGAGAAGACTTTTTCAAGAATCATGGCTACATTACGGGGAAAGTTGGGTCTGGTAAAAGTACCATTGCCATGAGGTTAATGCAAAGTGTCATTGATAAATGGCTAGAAAATCCGAATGAAGCGGGTGGATTATCTCTATTTGATCCAACAGAAGATTTGGCATATGTAGCAATGAATCGACTGTTAAAAGCGGAAAAGGATGGGAAACAGGTGGATTGGAGCAAGGTTCACTTTATCCGTTTTCGAAATACAGATCATCCGCCAGCCTTGAATTTATTTCATCGTTTTCCAAATGAAGATATCCAAACAGTGGTTGAATCCATTATGGAAATGATTAAGTTAATGATTCAAGGGCAAGCACAACAAACAGAACGATTACTAAGGGCGATTATTGGGACGTTACTTTGTGATAAGAGTCAAATTCATACGATTTTAAGTATCCCACTCTTTATTAGTGATGAACTGTTTCGAGCAAATGTAATCGCAAATTTACAAGGTCCAGAACAAAAATATTACTCTCACTTTTGGAAATATGAAGTAGGAAGCGCGTTAGAAGACAGCACACAGGCAATTTTAAACCGATTAGATATCTTCCGTAATACGTTGTATTTAAAGCGTATGTACGGGCAAACAGGCTTTTCCTTAGAAATTCGGAAGTGGATGGATGAAGGACACCTTGTCTTTTACGATTTAGCGGGCATGGGAAAAGAAGATACATTGCTTACAGTCGGTTACATTTGTAACCAATATCACCGTATCGCCCAACAGCGGCCGCATGGTTCAAAACTACATTTAGGCGTAATAGATGAAGCCCATGACGTGCCAGTACCCGTTCTTCCGAAAATCATTGCGAAGGATCGGAAGCATGGATTTGGATTATGGGTGATTACCCAGCAAGTTTCGGGACAGTTAGACAGAGAGCTAACAGACATGTTAACAGAGGCGGGCGGAAATTACTTTGTATGTAGGCAAGGTCATAATTCCGCGAAAACGTTAGAGGGCATTATGCAAAAGCAATTTCGTACAGAGTATTTGCAAAACCTTCCTAACTTAGTTGTAGCGATTCAAACGCAAGATTATATCAGAGGTGAAGCAAAAAATGTGTGGTGTACCATACGTGTTCCACCATTAGACCGCTATCTACCAAATGGGAAAGCGGCCAATTACAAAAACGAAAAAGAAATTCATGCATCAAATGAATGGACCAGAGCAAAGATTCATTCTTTAGAGCAACAAAATGGGAAAGCAGGATTAGAGATCGACAAAGAAATTGATGAGTTCCTATATGGAAAAGGCAAGTATCAACAAGCCGAAAAAGTCAATTTAACCAAAGAAAAACCTGTTGTGACATCGGGATTTGATGAGTTAGAAAAGAAACTATCTTCTAATGAAGAGGTGAAAGAACCTGTTTCAGAAACAGAGCTAGTCGAACCCGCACAACAAGCGCAAATTATCCCATTCCGAAAACAAGCTACGACAACAACAGAAGGAAAGAAAGAAAATAAGCCAGTAAAAGAGCCTGTTACAACAATCGCAAAAGAACAAACGGTATCAGTCGAAACAGAAAATGTAGAAACGAAAGAGGATACACCACAAGAAGAAGTGAGCATTTTCGATAGTTGGGAAAAGGAGTAAGAGGCATGGGGAACATTTTATTTCAAATTTCAGATGAACAATTACTCATGAATTTGCATACACACATTTACTTGGATATTGAGTACATTCATCAAAAGGTGTATGTAGATTATACAAAAAAATCGGTAACGAATCGTTTATATAAGCTAGAACAAGCGGGTTATATACGTTACGAGTATTTACCTGTTACATCATCGAGGAATCAGAAACGAAAATTTGCGAAACCTCAACGGATTTATACATTAACACCCAAAGGAGTTGAAATGGTTCGTGGATTTCGAGGGGAAGTGCATTGGAAAAATAGTTGGTCCAAACGTTCAGCATCCTTTGTGTATCACAGTTTAATGCTAGCAAAGATTGAATGTGCCATGACATTAATATCGAAGAGAGAAGAAAGATTGGAATTAAAGGAATGGATCAATGAACCGCGGGCCACATTTCAATATGCAAAAGGAAAAAGTCGTGTCATACGCCCAGATGGAGTTGCGGTGATTGGTTTAAAAGAAGCGATTGATAAAAACATTGGTGTATTTATGGAAATGGAACGTTCTTACGGATCAAAAGAAGTATTAGAAAAAAAGATTATCCGTTATAACGATTTCATGGCGCAAGAAGGAAAAGCGGCAGAGTATCGGACGCATGTTGGTATGGGGTATGAAATATTGCAATGGCGCCTGGTATTTATCGCGGGTAGTGAAAGTAGAGAAAAAGAATTGATTCGCTACTTAAAAGGGGTAAGTAGTCCAGAGATACCAGTGTTTATCACACTGTTTCAAGATATATTACAAGACCCATTCGGCAATATTTATCTCAATATTCAGAATCCTGAAAAGAAAGTGAGGCTGTAAAAATGTGTTTCGGTTTATTTTATCGATAAGCGCCAGTATTTTTCTGTTAGTTGTCTTTTCAGATTGGTTATTTGAAAGAGTACCAGGATCAAGAGAAGCCTGGGAAGCGGTAAAAAGTAAAGTGGTGGAAATTTACTATACGCAAGGATGGGAAGGTGTCTTACTTTTCTTCCTGGTGGTAGTGGGGATATGGAAGATGGTGGATCATAAAGGGGGATAGAAGATGCCTTTTATTGGTTTTTTACCTACACTGGGGAATCCGATCCTGGGAGGTATTGTTGTCAGTATCTTAATGTTTGTGGTTATTGGCTATTCAATTTACCAAAGAAAATGGGAGATGTCCATTACTTGCTTTGTAGTATGGCTACTTCTTTTCTTGATAGTAGTTTTTCCGAAAGAAGTAGCGGAGTTAGCGTCTAAGCTAGGTGGTCCTATATCTTTTGGAAGATAAAGAGTTCGAAAGATGAAAGGAGAGATAACGGATGTTTACACATAAAAACATCTATGAAAGAGGAAGCTTGGGAGAAGTTGAATCTCAATTTCTAGTGGAAATCTATGAGGGAATAGGTTGTGAGGAAGTACATGAGATTTGTTTGTCTCAAACAGATGTATATATGCAGAAGTTTTATCTGATGGAAAACGGAAAAATTATCGAAATAGAAATTGGATTAAATACAGATGAATTGGAATGGAAGTGTGATGGAGTAGAGCTTACAAAAGAAAAAGCCATGTTAGAAATCGAGCGTGAAATCAGCTGTTATGACATGTTCGAGCAAGCAAGGATAGACAAAGGGTGGATGTTCAAAGAAAAGGCCAACAAGTTTCTTACAGTTTTAAGAGAAAAGGAGAGTGCATGATGGACGAATTGGAAGGTTTGGAGTTTGTAAGGGCGTTTCGGGCTACAGATGGAGCGTCCTTTGAAGTAGGGAGAGATACAGGCAAACGGTATGTGGTTCATGCTAGATTCCCATATATCACAGGCAGTCAAACGAAACTCAACGATTTTATCAATTATGCAAGAAATGAAATACAAGATGAATCAACCGCGGTTGGTATGGCTTCATTTGCTTGTGATTGCTACGAACGATCTTTACGCCAGTACCGAAATTGAAAGGGGGATGAATATGGTTCAAAAGGTGAAACAGTGGTTTGCAAAAACATTTGAAAGTAAACAGGGGAAGGCAAGGAAAGCCACAAAGATTCCTTCCTATAAAGGCCGCTTAATTGGGAAATGGGCCTTTTGGCTCCTGTTTTGTTGGATGCTCATTGTATCCATTACAACCGTAGTAAAAGGAAAGGGAGATACAACAGCAAAGGCCAGCACCACTCCAAAGGAAGTCACACAAAAACAAAACCTTGCCTCACGTCCAGAAGCGATTGAATTTGCGCGCGGGTTCGTAAAAGAATACTTTACGTGGCAAAGAGGGGATGAAGGCAAGAAGAAGCGTTCAGAGCGCTTACAGCTCTATGTACCGAAAACATTTGATCCACAAGTTGGTTTGGATTTTGCAAGTATACAATGGGATTCCCATTTTCTATACGCAACTGTATTAAAAGTAGATGAGGTCACAGATAAAGAAGCAAATGTAATTTTTAAAGTGAGATACAAATTAAGCCGCATGAAAGCAGATAATAGCGGGCCAGAGGATAAGGAGGTGATCCAGCAAGTGTCGGTTCCTGTTCAATCAGATGGAAAGGCTTTTGTGATTAGTGGATTCCCTCAAATCGTCAAGGTGAATGAAAAAGCAGAAGTACCAGAAGGGAAAGAAGAGAAAGAACGAGAGGAAATTCATGAAATGACTGTAAAAGAAGACATTCGAGAATTTTTGCCAACCTTTTTTAAATCCTATACTACCGCAACACAAAAAGAACTCGCGTATGTTTTAGCCAATACAGATATTAAAGGGTTAGAAGGAGCCATGAAATTTGAAAATGTACTTTCCTCTAAGATTTATCCAGGAAAAACAAAAGGCACATATGAGGTACAAACAGAGGTATCGATGATTGACCCACACTCTGAAACGAAAATGAAAACAGGCTACACGTTGTTTGTTAAACAAGATGGAAAGCAATGGATTGTAACAGATTTAAAAACAAAATAGGAGAGGGGCATGTATATGTTCAATATAAATCATTTTGTGTTAGGAATCGGGTTAGAAGGATTTTTCGAAATGATGAAGACACAAGGAACATACGCATTATATTGCGCGTTTATCATTGTTATCTTGATCGTAGCGGCAAAGCGCGCATGGGGAAAAGCGATCACATTAATTGTTGGTGGCGGGATTGTTGTATTCTTCATTAACAAGCCAGATGCATTAAAAACAATTGGAACGTGGTTAGGTGGATTATTTGGCGTCTAAGTAAGGGATGGAAAGGGAGAGGGCTACATGAAGGAAAAAGAATCAAAATCTATCATTGTCTATTGTTTCGGAAGCTATATGAACTATATGCGAAGACAGTACGAAATTATGGGGTATCGTCTTCCGCGTGCGGTTACATGGAGGGCACTTGGTTATTTTGCGGCGGTAGAAGCGGGGCTTGTAGCCTTCCGCTTCCTTCCTCCCTTTAAATGGATATTTGGGGATATGATCGATCAAGTTTGGCTCATGTATTATGGTGTGATCCCTCTTTTCCTTGTATGGGGCGCAGATAAATATAAAACAGATGGAAAATCACTTTTCTCTTTTGTTCGGTCCTGGATCACATTTCGTTTACGGAAGCATCAAAGTAGTCGATTGGTGAATGTACCCAAACTTAAAAAACATGTGTTTTATGGTCATGTATGTGTACAACATGACGTCAAAGATTTACCAATCGTACATTCATTCAGTGAAGAAGAGAACGACATACACGCTTATGATGTAACATTTTTACCCCAAAAGGAGGAAGTTGAATATGTTGAAAACGATGAAAAGACCACCATTAAAGCACGTTGAAAAGAATTTAGCGTTTAGTACAGACGGAAAAGTATCCGCAGTGTATGAAGTAGACGGATTTGAATACGATCATCAAGATGAAAGTACGAAAAAAGTATATTATCGCAATCAACTCGCTCTATTTACCCATCAAGAATATGATATCCACTTGCTTGTGATTCCTCGTACAACAAATTCAGATGAAATTCTGGATGAACATATTTCCACTTTAAAAGGGCCAATGGCACCTACAGGACGCTTTCTTTTTAAAAAGGTAAAAGAATACTTACGAAATGCGGCCATTGCGAAAGAGAACATGGAATATCGCTTTTTCGTTTTAGTACAACTGAATATGGAACAGAAAGAAAGACAAATTCGTAACCCTGTCGTAGAAACATGGAAGTTTATGAAGAAGGTTAGAGAAGGATTTGCAGAGACAGCCCAAAACATATCGGGTATGAATGTGACAGATATTTTAGAAGAGGAAATCGAAAATTATTTAGAAATAGAAGACGTATTATTTAGCCAGGTTAGAGGGGCCTTTCATAATACCAGACGTGCGAAACCGTCAACAACGCGCTTTTTATTCCATCATAACTTCAAACGTGGCATGAAAGAACTAAATCGGGATCAAAACTGGAAAGTAGGTTCTACGGTTACCTTGAAAAATGAAGAAGGAAAGACGGTAAAAGTACGTCGGCCAGATTTACAAGAAATGGTGCACTTAACGGATACGGTGATTGATGAAAGCCCAGGGCGCTCTCTGATACTCGAAAGACAAAATGAAGAAGGGGAAATCGAAACCTCTCATGTTGCTTTTCTTGCGGCGAAAGATATGCCCGAAATATCGGCTTTTCCTGGTGGAGAGTGGATTTATCGCATTCAATCTCATTCATTAAAGTTTCCTGTTGAAATGAGTATTCGAGCGTATCATTTAGAAAACCAGATGGTTACACAAAAGCTCTCAAATAGTGAACTGGAATTAAACGATCAACGCCAACAAGCAATGGTAGGCGGCCGCACAACAGATTTAACAATTGATCGTAAAGCAAGAGGCGTCAAAATTGTAAAAGATCGATTTGAAACAACGGGAGCACCTGGATATGAACTAAGTGTACTGTTTTGTGTATATGCAGAAGATGAGAAAACATTAAAATCACGCGTCAATACGCTGATTACAGAATATCGAAAAATGAAAATTGAATTGGTCAATCCATATGGAGAACAATTGGCATACTTCTACGAGTTCTTACCAGGCTCGAAACGTTATAATACGGACTTTAAGTTATTTGTAGAGCCAGGTGTGCTTGCACAGGGCATGTTTGGGGCAACGACACAAATTGGCGACAATCAAGGGTTTTACATTGGAAAGACAAAGAAATTAAATCGTCCTGTTTTTATTCGTCCCGAACTAGCGGCGAAAGCATTAGATAACATTGTGACAGCGTTTGAAAGTTTATCAGTTATGTTTGCGGGGCAAACAGGAAAAGGGAAATCTTTCTTAATGAACTTACTCGCTTTCTGGATTGTTATGAGTGGCGGAAGGGCATTTATCATCGATCCTAAGGGTGGTGCGACACGTTCCTAAGTGAAAAGCTTAGGCATTGTCGAACTTACAGTTCAACAGTGAACTGTCATTCC
>NZ_JAQFUL010000111.1:0-13431 GCF_027716265.1 Bacillus cereus group sp. Bc031 | reverse complement strand
AAGTATTAATTTACGGGTCTCTTATTAAGGGAATTTAAAGCTGAAATAACAGCTTAAATATAATATACGAGGAGAATCTGTAGTTGAAGAAACTATTATCGCTCGTAATGAGCATATTGCTAAATACTTATCCCTTTTAGAATTTCAAGAGAAAGAGAAATTATTACAATTACTTGAAAAGTTAAGGGCGATAATATGCGGGAAACCAGAGAAAGAGTAACAAGACTTGAGAGAGCTTTAAAGTGTATGTAGTTTGATTTTTCATGAACTGTTCTACATCTGTTAGGTTTTATGATGTATTCACGATAATAAATCGTAATATCGCATAATAAGATACATCTTTATTGCAAGATTCATTATTTTGTTGTAGATCCTTACGCTGTGTTTTCAAAAGATAGAATGTCAATTTTGGTAATCCTAGCATTGTACACAATTTTATTACAAACATGTTATCTTTCACTTCATTCCAATATATCATAGCGGAACTTGGGTCTTTGTAGTAATGGAACAAGAACGGCAATAAGACTTAATTGTGTTAGCAAAAATCAGGGTTTTTTGCTAATGATAAAAACGGTATTAAATAAAGCTTGGATGTGTTAATACTACGTTATCAAAATAGCTTGTAGATTAAGCCTTTTTTAAAACTGATGCATATGGGGGAAAACCCCATATACAACAGTTTTAAAACATTAGATACTTTATTTACCAAGTTAATACTAGTTACATCAGTATAGGAAACAGTGGAAATCTAAATCTTTGTTTATATGTTAATTACCTCAAACGTATCCCTTCGAAGGCGTTTATAACCAAATCATGTACATAGGAATCATCCAACTTTTCACCAGTTACTAGCAAACGATAAAAAATTGGTCCGTAAATGAGATCGATGCTTAATTCAATATCGAGGTTTTCTTTTAATTCTCCTCTTTTAATTCCCTTCTCCAGAAGTTGCTTTGCTTGCAGTCGACGTGGTTGGAAGTATCGAACACGATATTCCTCTGCTAGTTTCGAATCAAATTGTCCTTCGCCAACTAACTCATTGATAATGGTTCCTTCTCGACTGATTAAAAAATTGGCTAAACTTGTGGCGTGAATTAAAATATCATTCAACGCTGAACCTGTGTCAGGTACAGGCAATCTGGCAGCAGCAGCAGAAAGAAAACCGTCCATTACCACAGCAGCCTTATTTGGCCACCATTTATAAATCGTAGCTTTGCTGACTTTAGCACGTTCTGCAATTTTATCGACTGTGACTGCTTTAAAGCCACTTTCCAATAATAACTCATAGGACGCAGAAAGGATGGCCTTTTGGGTTTCAATATTACGTGGTCGACCTCTTTTACTTTGCACATTAATCATTCCTTTCAAAACATAAACTATACGTTTAGTATACTTAATACGAACAAAAAACGAAATAGCCTATTTACAAAACTGAACGTTTAGTATATATGTTAGTTAATTAATGAACTGTACGTTCAGTTTATTAATTAACTAACATCTTGTAATGGTATGGATATATTTAGGTTCCAAAAATCACAAATTACATTGCTAAAAAACATTTAGAAAAGGGGGGGAAAGAGAGGAAATTGGACCTTTTAAAAGCAGAATGGAAATTAGCTCAGACTTAATTTATTACAATAAAAAATGGCATCGCAGTAGTACTTGCCAAAGTGATTTAGTAATTTTGAAATAAAAGTATGGGAGGAAATACTTATGTCTAATTTTAAAAATAAAGCAATTGATAAGGACATTTCATCAGGTTTAATCATTCTTTTAGCAACTGCATGTGGTATTATTGTGGCTAATCTTTATTATGCACAGCCTTTAATTGGGCTAATTAGTAATGAAATTGGGCTTTCTAATAGTAGCGCTGGATTAATTGTAACGCTAACTCAAATTGGATATGTTGTTGGCTTATTATTTCTTGTGCCTTTGGGGGATATTGTTGAGAATAAAAAATTGATACTTATATTGTTATTTTTAAGTGCATTTGCACTCATTTCTATGGTTTTTGTAAAAAGCGCAACCTTGTTGTTAATTGCTTCATTCTTTATCGGACTGGGTTCGGTCGCAGCGCAAGTACTCGTACCTCTTGTATCATATCTTTCATCGGAGAATGCACGCGGTCGCGTAGTTGGCAATGTCATGAGTGGTCTGTTATTAGGTATTATGCTTGCGCGACCGATATCTAGTCTAGTAGCCGATATGTGGGGATGGAATGCAATATTTGCTTTATCTGCTACTGTAATTATTGTTTTAGCGTTTGTATTATCGAAAGTACTCCCTACTAGGAAACCAACGGCAAAAACAAATTATATAGCCTTACTTAATTCAATGTGGCAACTGCTACGAACTACTCCAATTTTACGCCGTCGTGCCATTTATCATGCTTGTGTATTTGGAGCTTTCAGCTTATTCTGGACCACTGTTCCATTATTATTATCTAGCCCTGCTTTTCATTTTTCTCAGACTGCCATAGCATTATATGCACTTGTCGGAATTACAGGTGCAATAGCTGCTCCAATAGGTGGTCGTCTAGCTGATCTTGGCTGGACACGACCCGCCACTGGGATAGCTCTCACTATTGTTATTATTTCTTTATTACTTCCACTTTTTATTCAAAGTAGCTCGCCCTTTGGAATAGCTGTTTTAGTAATTGCTGCAATTCTGTTAGACATGGGAGTATCTGCAAACCTTGTGCTTAGCCAACGTTTAATTTTCTCGTTGAGTCCAGAAATTTGTAGTCGATTAAACGGGCTATTTATGGCTATTTTCTTTTTAGGAGGTGCTGTTGGATCCTTTATTGGAGGATGGGCATATGCCTTAGGAGGATGGAATCTAACATTATGGATAGGAATCGCTTTTCCGACCATAGCCTTGCTTTATTTTGCTAGAGAAAAATAGTTTTATAATCAAATTTAAACAGCCTGGATTCGTTTGAATGCTTCTTCATTGGTATGTCCGAGTTTTATAGATTAATTGCGGTTATTTTGAAGTTTTTACATCAGAACCAGACTTTTTTCTATATTGCTGTAATTGAAAAAGACTCACCTTGTTGAATATATTTGAAATGAAATAAAAAAGAGCTTGTGTCAAAACACAGACTCTCTTTAAGTTGAAATGAATATATATATAGCCACCACTTTAGAGAAGGAAACGGTAGAGAGAATAGAATATGGCTAGATTTAATCTTTAAAAATGAACTTCATCAGGTGGTCGACTGCAATAAAATTGATAAAGAAGATTATTTACTGCAATGGAACGCAGCCCAATTAAAGATATTGAAATTAAGCATTTACTCCAAAATGCATTAGTAGACGAAATAAATAGTCATGAAAAGTATTAATATTATTTACTATCATGAGGGATATACCGAATATAATATAGAGGATTTATAAAACAAAAAGGGCTGAGATAGCCTTTTTGTTTTACACTTTGACGAGTATTTTTTATGAAAAAATACGTTATTCTTTTTGTAAAATTAATAAGAAAGGATGACGTTTTTGTATGTCTATTTCTGTATCCGATGAATTACAACTATTTACTTAAGAAATTCAAAGATTTTTATCGCTAAATATCTTACGAAATCTTGCCAGAGAGTTTGGTTTCTTGCGATGAACCCGTAAATTTCAAACAAAAGATATACCCAATTCATGAGTAAGAATGAAAAAAGAAAAAAATTCTATAATGTTTTATTTAATATCAGTTTATAGAGAAATTCATGTAATTAAATATGAAATAATACATATTATAATGATTTATTAAGATAAAATGTTATATTTTTGGATGGAATATATAAATGGAGGAAATGTAATGAACAAGAATTTAAAATTCACCCAAATGATGATTGGGATTAGTACAATGGCATTATCATTTGGAAGTATTCAAACACAGGTATCAGCGGAAGAAACAGCACCCTATAATATCTTACAGATGAAACCGATGGGGACAGAAACTTCAAAAGATGAAATTGTACATGCTACAAAAGCGGATGAAACTTTGAATTTTGAAGAGCGTTTAAAAATAGGAGATTTTTCACAACGTCCTACTCTGGTTATGAAACGTGATGAAATTCAATTAAAGCAAAGCTATACTTTGGCAGAACTGAATAAAATGCCTAATAGCGAACTCATTGATACATTATCAAAAATTTCTTGGAATCAAATTAAGGATTTATTTCAATTCAATCAAGATACAAAAGCATTTTATCAGAATAAAGAACGCATGAACGTTATCATTAATGAATTAGGACAACGAGGAAGGACGTTTACGAAAGAAAATTCAAAGGGCATTGAAACATTTGTTGAAGTATTACGTTCTGCTTTTTATGTGGGATATTATAATAATGAATTAAGTTACTTAAAAGAGAGAAGCTTCCATGACAAGTGTTTACCAGCATTGAAAGCGATCGCGAAAAATCGAAACTTCACATTAGGTACAGCTGAGCAAGATAGAGTCGTAACTGCGTATGGAAAATTAATTGGTAATGCCTCTAGTGATACTGAAACAGTACAGTATGCGGTAAATATTTTAAAACAATATAATGATAATCTTTCTACGTATGAAAGCGATTATGCGAAAGGACAAGCCGTATATGAAATTGTAAAAGGAATTGATTATGATATACAGTCTTATTTGCAGGATACGAATAAGCAACCTATTGAAACAATGTGGTATGGAAAGATTGATAACTTTATAAATGAGGTTAATAGAATTGCTCTCGTGGGGAATATAACAAATGAAAATAGTTGGCTAATTAATAATGGCATTTATTATGCAGGTCGTTTAGGGAAATTTCATAGTAATCCATACAAAGGATTGGAAGTTATTACACAAGCGATGAGCTTGTATCCTCGTCTAAGTGGACCTTATTTTGTAGCAGTAGAACAAATGAAAACAAACTATGGTGGAAAAGATTATAGTGGAAATGCAGTAGATCTACAGAAAATACGTGAAGAAGGGAAACGACAATACTTACCTAAAACATATACATTTGATGACGGATCAATTGTCTTCAAGACGGGAGATAAAGTAACAGAAGAAAAAATTAAGAAATTATATTGGGCAGCCAAAGAAGTAAAAGCACAATATCATCGTGTAATTGGTAATGATAAAGCGCTAGAACCAGGTAACGCTGATGATGTACTAACAATAGTAATTTATAATAATCCAGATGAATATCAATTAAATAGACAATTATATGGATATGAAACAAACAACGGTGGAATTTATATTGAAGAGAAGGGGACCTTCTTTACATATGAGCGTACGCCAAAGCAGAGTATTTATAGTTTAGAAGAGTTATTCCGTCATGAATTCACTCATTATTTACAAGGAAGGTATGAGGTTCCTGGTTTATTTGGAAGCGGAGAAATGTATCAAAATGAACGATTAACTTGGTTCCAAGAAGGAAATGCAGAATTTTTTGCAGGATCTACACGTATAAATAATGTTGTTCCGCGTAAAAGTATGATAAGTGGCTTATCATCTAATCCAGCAAGCCGTTATACAGCAAAGCAAACTTTGTTCTCAAAATATGGATCATGGGACTTTTATAAGTATTCCTTTGCACTACAGTCATATTTGTATAATCATCAATTTGAAACATTTGATAAGCTTCAAGATTTAATCCGTGCAAACGATGTGAAAAATTATGACTCATATCGTGAATCATTGAGCAACAATACACAATTGAATGCAGAATATCAAGCGTATATGCAGCAGTTGATTGATAATCAAGAAAAATATAATGTACCGCAAGTAACAAATGATTATTTAATTCAACACGCACCAAAGCCGCTAGCTGAAGTGAAAAACGAAATTGTGGATGTAGCAAATATAAAAGATGCCAAAATTACAAAATATGAGTCGCAATTCTTTAATACATTTACCGTGGAAGGCAAGTACACAGGTGGTACATCAAAAGGTGAGTCTGAAGATTGGAAAGCGATGAGTAAACAAGTAAACCAAACTTTAGAGCAGTTATCCCAAAAAGGTTGGAGTGGTTATAAAACAGTTACAGCCTATTTCGTAAACTATCGTGTGAATGCAGCTAACCAGTTTGAATATGATATTGTTTTTCATGGTGTTGCAACAGAGGAAAAGGAAAAAACAACTACTATAGTAAATATGAATGGACCATACAGCGGGATAGTAAATGAAGAGATTCAATTTCATAGCGATGGTACAAAAAGTGAACATGGAAAAGTCATTTCTTATCTATGGAACTTTGGAGATGGTACTACAAGTACAGAAGCAAATCCTACCCATGTATATGGAGAAAAAGGAACATACACTGTGGAACTAACGGTAAAAGATAGTAGAGGAAAAGAAAGTAAAGAACAAACAAAAGTTACTATAAAACAAGATCCGCAAACAGGTGAATCTTATGAAGAGGAGAAGGTACTCCCGTTTAATACGCTTGTAAAAGGAAATCTGATTACTCCTGATCAAACAGATGTTTATACGTTTAATGTTACAAATCCAAAAGAAGTAGATATTTCTGTGGTAAATGAACAAAATATTGGGATGACATGGGTGCTTTATCATGAATCAGACATGCAAAATTATGTAGCTTGTGGTGAAGATGAAGGAAATGTTATAAAGGGGAAATTCGCAGCGAAACCAGGTAAATATTATTTAAATGTATATAAATTCGATGATAAAAACGGTGAATATTCATTATTAATAAAATGAATTTATTTCTAACATGTATAGAATGGCTATTTTAAAGAGGAGTCTGTTAATATAGGCTCCTCCTACTTTTTATTTACATATTGGGAGAGCACCACATCACCATCAAGCTAATATTTTCATATACTCCTAAATTAAAATTTTCTTTCTCTACAGATAGTTATTCTAAGAAGCCGCTCATTTTTTCGTTTTGGGGCATTTCTTTTTCTTAAGTTGACGGGCATGTATGGTGACCCCTATTAGACGATAGTGAATGAACAATTTCGGGGCTCAGTTCAACTTTATTCAAAATAAGATTTTTTACAGTAAAATCAATGTTAGTGGAACTTTTTTAATTAAATTTTTTTTTGAAAATTAACATAAATACTTGCAATGTTTAAATTAGTACTATATAGTTCTAGTTATGACAAAGATAAAATTAATGAATCAAAAACGTGTGATTGAAGTAGCTGCAACATTATTTTTAGAAAAAGGGTTTGCTTATACAAGTATGGATGAATTAGTACGTGTAAGCAAAGTTTCAAAGTCTAATGTGTATTATCACTTTTCTAATAAGGAACAATTATTAGAAGGAGTCGTTGATTATTGGATTGAAATGTATCAATCTGCAATTGATGACGTACTTTCTCAGAACCAATTTTTAGTTGAAGATCGTATCCAACTGTTTTTAAAGCAATTATCACAAGGAGTTCAGTCGAGAGAGTATAAGGGGAGCTGTCCATTTATTACTCTTTATATTCAAAGTCCTACACAGGCCACGCAAATAAAAGAAAAAATAGGTCTTTTTTTTACAGGATTACAAGAGAAAGTTTCTCTATTACTTAAACAAGGGGTAGAGAATGGAGAATTCAGAAATACGATTCATATTGATGAGGTTGCATCACTTTTTATTACAAATCTTGAAGGAGCGTTATTTATTTCAGAAACATTGAAGGATGCAACTGTAATCACGAAAACAGCAGATCATTTTTTAAAATTGCTTCGATAAAAGAAGCATTTTTTTTACATCAAATTAGTACTAAGTAGTACTGAAAAGGGGATCTTATATGAGAACAGTATTTTTAACTGGTGGAACAGGCTTTATTGGAAAGCAATTAGTGAAAGAATTAGCCAAAGAGGATGTTAAAATTCTTCTTTTAGTGAGGTCGAAAAGTAAAGCCATACGCATTTTTCAAGAAAGAGGCAGCTTAAAAAAGGCATTCATGCACTTTATTGAAGGTGATTTGACGAAAATAGATTTAGGTCTAAGTGCTGAAGATAAGGAGAGGGTATTGAAAACGGATGTGATTATTCACGCAGGAGGCCCCATGGATATTCAAGCGACAAGTAAAGAGGCAGCTTCCGTATTTTTAAATGGCGCCAAACATATTAGTGAATTAGCTAAAAGTATTCATCAATTGAAGGGCTTGCAACAATTTATTCATGTTGTAGGTTATATGAGTCCCTTTGATGATAAAAATAGCAAGATTGCAATTGATGTGTTTAAAGAAGGAAACAATTATTTGAAAATAAAAAATCCATATGAGAGAACAAAATTTTTAGCAGATCTTTATATCCGTCAGCAGGCATCAGCAGTAGGTTATCCGCTTTCTGTCATTAATCCGCCAACTGTAGTCGGTAGTAGTAAAACAGGGAGTACAGAGCAGATAGCAGGATTAGGTTTGCTTGTGATGAGTATGCGAAGAGGGCTCATGCCAGTGATTCCTGGAGGTAAGGGATACAGGTTACCACTTATTTCAAACGATGAGCTTGCGAAGTTTATTGTGCAGGTTTTCAGATTGGAGCAACCGACTATTCAAACATATACACTTGTTGAAGACAAACAGCACGATCAAAACATTGCTGAATTATTAAGTATTATGTCGGAAAGTATGAATATGAGGGCACCAAAAATCTCTGTCCCGATGCCACTTATGAAAGCAATTATGAATAGTGGAGTAAGTAAAATAACAAAAATTCCTTCTGATGGACTGAATTTTATTACAAAACAAAAATTTTCAAATGTTTCAGCGAAAAAAATTATGGGAGGAGATTGGTTTAAGAAGACGAGTGTAATGAAATTTCTCCCTGCCGTAGTAGCTGATCTGGATTATCGAATGATGTATCAAAATGGCCAGCATAATCATGTATTTAAACGAACATTATGCGATAACAATACCCTTTACCAATTACAAGGAGAGGGTCAACCGTTTATATTATTACATGGTTTATTGAGTGATGGAGAGGATTTATTTCCTTTAGCACAAGAGCTTCATGAAAAAACTGGTCAACCTGTATGGATTTTGGATCTTCCAGGTTTGGGACGTTCTCCTTTTAAACGAGAGAAAAATCTTCTAGATATCTATTTGAATGTAGTGAAAAAGTTATTGGAGAAAGCTACGAATGGTGCACATCTAATTGGACATTCATTCGGTGCGTTTATTCTTCTGGAAGCATTGGTACAAGAGTACATAGATAAGAAGTATGCAATCACTTTACTTCAGCCACCTGTTGTTAAAAAAATGCTAAATCCCTAAATGTTCCTCAATTTATGAACAAATGGACATTAAAACTGGCAACTACTAATTTGATAGGGCGTTATTTATTAAGTAATGGTTTGTTTGAAAGTATGGAGAGCATCCCTGAACATTATATTGAAAAGATAAGTAAAAGTTTTACTTCTCCTAGAATTTTAAATACTACGGTTCAGCTTAACAGTTTACTACTGAAAAACGATCAAGGTGATTTCAATGAAGTAACAAAGTATAATCTTCACATTATTTGGGGGGATTATGACAGAGCCTATTCTGCTCCATCGCATCTTGGTAAGGTTGATTTTGTTCCATATGGCCATCATTTTCCTCTTAGCCATCCGAGTGAAACGGCAACATTAGTAATAAAAAATAGTAATACTAGCAGATGAGAGTGTGGGATAAATAAAAAGTGTGTAGTAAGATCGTTGTGTCTTTGAAATAAAATCGTACTGTTTGGGGTCCCGCCCCATGCCAATCAAGCTAAGAAAAGCAAATACCCCAAAACGAGAAAATGGGCATCTCCAGGTGAAAATGCGTAATTTTTTTGTTTTAGGGGCATTATAAAGCCTTCAAGTTGATGGATGTGGGGTACCGCCACAATACTATCAATATAAGCAGTATACCCCGTTGTATCTGTACTGGATTTATCAAAAGAGGATGCTGAAATGATACCATTGCTTCTGGCTTGTATAGCAGAGGCATTTATTCATTTCAATCCAGATTCTTTTTTAGCTAAGGATGAATTTGATCTCTTATATTGGTGTAGAAAGAACTTCAAAGGATTTCATAGTATCTCTGATGATGGATTCTTACAGGATTTTAAGCAGGTATACGAATGTTATCAAGCATTGCAGAACGTTGGGAAACAAGAGAACAATATAAAAATAAATATGTAATAGCAAGGAGAAGAGCAACGCATGTATAATATACTTAAACGTCAATATAATTACTTTATCCGAGGAGTGATTCGGATTAACGAAGAAGTACAAAGGGAATTGGACCTATTGGCTCAAAAGATTCGTGAAACTGTGTCTTCTGTCCAAAAAATCATCCTTTTTGGCTCTCATGCATATGGCACACCAAATGAAGACAGTGAATTTGATCTCTGTATTGTTGTAGAAGGTGTAGGAGCAAGAAAAAGGGGAGTCATTAATCGTATCAATTGGGGTATTTACGATGTTATGGAAACACCAGTTGATTTTTTAGTGTATGGGCCAGAAGAGTTTCTAGAACGTGCTAGTCGTACCGTAACTATGGAACATAAGATTGCACTAAATGGTAGAACAGTCCCAAAAACTCATAACCTTTTAATGCTGCACAAATCGTGTCGGAAATTAGATGAGGAATCCTCATTGATTTTAGAACAGTGCGTGCAGCTAAATGGTTATGCTACAGATATTCGTTTATCCGTATTTTGAATCACTTACTGTTTAAGATAGATTAATGACTATACAACATGCTCAAAAAGTACTGAGTTTTTATAAAGAAAAGTTAAACATGCTAAATATGCATGAAATCGTAATCGATTAAACATAGAGGATATACATAAAAGAGAGTGCCTATAAAGGGACTCTCTTTTTCTATCTAAAAAAGAGGAGGAATGCTTCATAGTAGAATGAAATGATACTTTGCTATGGGGATAACAATATAATGATGGATAATTATCACACAATTGTTGTTTTGTAGGTACAGTGGCGGTACTTTTAATTAAAGCACAAGGAATCAATCACGATGCATTTCTTTTAGTACCTGTTCGTGAAGCAGAGGAATGCCTTCTTCTCGAAACCAAGCACCTACACGTGAAAAAGTAGAAATATGAGGCACAAATGATAAACCACAAAACTCATGAAAAAAAGGTTATCATACAATCCGTCCCTTCTGTAGATAGTTCAGGTTACTCTTATTCTTTCAGGAGAACGAATTTTTTTATGTATGTATTTTTGAATGTTTGTGAGCTTTATAACACCATTTCTATACTTTAATATCTGAAAAATCTGTCACGAAATATTCCGAATTTTGAAGTTGCTAATTACATATGATTCCATTTATTATAATTATTGAGCCGGCTCCAAATAATGGAAGCTTTCTGGTATAGCAAAGTAATTTTCAATGTTTATCAACTTATTTTCATAAAGCTATTTTATATCAGAATCCACTTTCATTTTATTTTATATGAAAACAAAGCAACTATAATAGAGGGGGATTTAAAAATGGAAAAAAAATCTTTTAAAATCCGTTCAGTTAATGACAATGAACAGCTTTGGACAAAGTTAGCTGATCAAATGGAAACACTTGAAAACAGGGATGAAATGAAATGCTTCAACTGCTCAATTTGTTGTGATAATTGCTGCTTTAATTGTTGCTTCCAAATCTAATTTATACTTACAGTAAATAAACACTCGAAATACTTATACCTTTTAATAAACTTAGTTACTAAATTCATTATTTTCTGTTCTTGCCTAGCAAGAACAGAAAATAATTATACAAGGGTGATTTGATGATTATTAACAAGTATCATTTACGATATCCTTTAAACGAGGAAGTTCTAATGATTAATACCTTAACTGGTGCTGTAGATTTTTTTTCTCATGACTTAATTAATTTTATCGATACATTGTCATATAGAGATTATAAAAATTTAACTAACGAAGAGAAAAATGCTACTAAAATTTTAATTGATAGAGGTTACGTATTTAAGAACACAGAGGATCGGGACCATAGACTATGGCAGGCTAAAAATATTGTAGACGCTGGAAATGAAATGCAGTATGTTATTTGCCCTACATATACATGTAACTTTCGTTGCCCATATTGTTTTGAAAGCCATAGCCTTCATGAGAAAATAACAGCTTTAACCGAAGAACAACTCCAAGCAGTTATGCAAGCCATAGACATCTTTCATAAAGAAAGTGGTTATAAAATCGGTATGATTAACCTTTTTGGAGGCGAACCACTCCTTCCTTTTACTAAAAAAATAGTCAAACAAATCTGTGAAGAAGCTGTTAAGCGTAACTTCAAAATTGGTTGCAATACAAATGGCTATCACCTTTCTTCTTTTGTAGAGATTTTCCAAAACTACCGTGATCGACTGAGTATTATGGTTACAGTTGATGGACCGAAGAATATTCATGATCAACGACGTATTATGACGGGAGGTCAAGGTACATTTGATCAAATTCAAAAAGGTATTTGTGATTCACTTAATCATGGCATTCGTACCATTGTAAGAGTCAATATAGACCAAACAAATATTGATTATGTTTCACTTCTTGTAGACTATTACAAAAAAAACAAGTTATTTGAAAATGAAAATTTCTCAATTTCTTTTTCGCCTGTCACAGATCATACATGTAAAGGCTTAGGAGAAGATTTAATGAAGGGTTATGAAATTGTAAAAAAAATACAAAAAATATTCCTGATTTTGAAAAATTAGAAAAACAAAAATCTCTTAACTTCGGAGCTGGTATGTACCGTTTCTTTAAACCAATTATGCAGTTAGATTCAGAATTAAAAAATAAAATTGAAATGGTTGTTCCCAATATAGTCTATTGTGAATCTGCTGAAGGGAAACGAGTTGTATTTGGACCTGATAACCATATATATGCTTGTCCTGATTTAGTTGGAAGATCAGAGTTCAAAATCGGCGATTATTTCCCTAAATTCTCTCGCCAAGATTGGAAGTGGGAAAAGTGGAAACAATTCAATTCCTTTACCATTCCACAATGTAAATCTTGTGCCTCATCACCTATATGTGGAGGAGGGTGTGCTGCTGAAGCTCTTATAGTTCATGGGAACTTGAATCAACCAAACTGTCCACAAACAGATAAAAAGGTTTTCGAATATTTAAAAACTATTAAAGAAGAGATTTCAATATAAGGAGAGGAACTAAGCTATGATAGCAAGTGCCTATAATTCAACATATAAATTATCTGATGGAAATTACGTTCTAATCAATTCACTAAGTGGCGCACTCGATGTAATTAATACAGACATAAAAAAAGTATTAGATGATATTAAGCGTAATAAAAAATTAACTCTTTATCCTGAATTAGAAGAACTTCTCTCATTTTTAACAAAACGTGGCTATCTTTTTAATGACCGTGATGAAGAATTAAATAAACTTACTATTATTCGTGATCGGATGACTGATGTCAACAACGATTCAAATTTCCCCAATTTCAACGAAATGAAATTCCCCATTATGAACGGCTAAATCGTTGTTTGG
>NZ_JAQFUL010000110.1:0-13444 GCF_027716265.1 Bacillus cereus group sp. Bc031 | reverse complement strand
CTTCTTGGAATGACAGTTCACTGTTGAACTGTAAGTTCGACAATGCCTAAGCTTTTCACTTAGGAACGTGTCGCACCGCCTTTTGAATCATAATTTCATTCTTTTCAACCGCCGTTACTTTATAACCACACTCTTTTGTCATATACGCTGCTGTTTTCCCCGTACCGCAGCCGAGTTCAAGGACATTTGCTCCATATCTAAAAAGCAATTGTGCTAACAGTTGTTTTGTTAACGTAAAACCACCAGGATGAGCACTCCCTATTCCATAATAAGCTAGGAAATCGATGTATGTGTTTCGTTTCATGGGATTCTCCTTTAAATTTTCTATAATACATATATTCATCCTGAAAAAAATAGTGCACAGAAAAAAAGCATTTTCAAGTGCCATACCGCAACTTGAAAATGCTTTTTTTACTATTTCTCTTCTACATACGCCCATTTGAAACTATATTCTGGACTAATATTATGTTTCACAATTCCCTTTACATTCGGTTTCATAACATATGATCTAGCATTTTGATATAAAGGTACAAGCGCTACATCATCTTCAAGTAATATTTTTTCAGCCTTTCCTAACTCTGCCCAACGTTTTTTTGCGTCAGCCATCCATTCCGTCTTACTTTTATTAATAATGTCATCATATTTTGAATTTGAGTAACTCATCTGGTTTTGCGAATTTTTTGTTTCAAACATATCAAGATATGTCATTGGATCCGCATAATCTGGATTCCAGCCACCATATGAAAAATCATAATCTTGGTCTGATTCTAATTTTAGTTTTTGCTTAAATGGTTGCAGTTTAATATTTACTGTCACGCCTTTTAGGTTTTTTTCAACTTGATCTTTTACATACTCCCCAACTTTTTTCGCATTACCAGTATCATAATTTAATAACTCTATCGTCACTTGATCTTTTCCTAGTTCTTTTTTCGCTTCTTCCCAGGCTGCCGCTGCCTTTTTGGAGTCTTGTTTTAAACCATTCTTGAACGTTTCTGCAAAATCTTTACCGTCTGGTCCACTCGCTAAACCTTTTGGTACTAAGTAATCCACTGGTTTTGAACCATCATTTAAAATAACATTCGTTAAAGCTTTCTTATCAATAGATAATGCAATTGCTTCACGTAGTTTTTTGCTCTTTAATGGTGTATCTTGCCCACCACGTTTTTGATTTAAACGTAAGTAAAACGTACTTGTTTCCGAATATGCGCCAAACTCTTCTTTATTATTTCTATACTTATCAACAAATTCACCTGATAGAAGCGCGAAGTCAATTGCACCTGTATCATATAAATTCACTCGAGTAGCCCCTTCTTTTACTACACTATAGTTAATTTCATCTAATTTTACAGTCTTTTTGTCCCAATACTGATCATTTTTCTTTAATTTCCAGCCTTGCTCATGTTTCCAATCAGTAAGCACAAATGGACCATTATAAAGCGTTGTATCAGACTCTAAACCAAATTTATTTCCTTTTTCCTTTACAAACTTTTCATTTAATGGATAGTATGAAGCAAATGCCATTAAATTCAAGAAATATGGTACAGGTCTTTCTAGTTCTACTTCAAGCGTATAATCATCTACCGCTTTTACACCTAATGTCGAAACTTCTGCTTTTCCTTGATTTATCGCTTCTGCATTTTTAAGATAGTATGCAATAAATGCATACTCAGCAGCTGTTTTTGGATCTACTAGACGTTGCCATGCAAATACGAAATCTTTCGCTGTTACAGGATCACCGTTTGACCATTTTGCATCTTTCCGTAATTTAAATGTATATTTTTTACCATCCTCGCTTTTTGTGCTAGATTCCGCTACAGCTGGGATTGGCTTATTATCTTTATCAAGGCGATATAAACCTTCCATTGTATTCCCTAAAATTTGTGAACCAAGTGTATCTGTATTTTTGGAAGTATCCATTGTCGGAATTTCATTCGTTTCTGTACGATTTAACACTTGCTTTGCCGCATATTTAATATCAGATTTCTTCTCTTCCCCACCATTATTAGACGTTGTAGTCGTTTTTTTCTCCCCACCAGAAGATCCAGAACATGCTGTTAAAGCCATACTCATCGCTAAAACTGGCGCTACAACCGACGTAAACTTTTTCATCTTTTTCTTCATTTTTGTACCCTCCCCAATTTATATGTACGAAACTAACTTTGAGAGATTTTTCTATGAACTTAGTTATTAATACCTTTTCACTAATTAACATCCTGTTAATTATCCTCATTTTTGAAGTTTCACTTATTTTATTTTTATAGTAACTAAGTATTTTACTATTACTACTATACGAATTCTCCCCCATCTACTATATGTCAGTACCACTTTTCTTATTCTTCTCTATTTAATTTAATAGAAAAAGAGCGTGTTAAAGGTAATTATCTTTTAACACGCTCCTTTTTATTATTTCCCTTCCGTTACATAAGCCCACTTAAAGCTATACTCTGGACTAATGTTATGTTTCACAATGCCTTTTACATTCGGTTTCATTACATATGCTCTACCTGTTTGATATAAAGGTACCATTCCTGCATCTTCTTCAAGTAATAATTTTTCTGCTTTCCCTAACGTTTCCCAACGCTTCTTCGCATCAGACATTAATTCATTCCCTGCTTTTTTCACCATTTCATCATATTTTGGATTCGAATAACTCATTTGGTTATATGGGCTCTTCGATTCGAACATATCAATAAATGTCATTGGATCCGCATAGTCCGGACTCCAACCAGCAAATGAAATTTCATAATCTTGTGCCGATTCTAATTTTAGTTTTTGTTTGAACGGCTGAATTTTCGTATTAACCGTTACACCTTTTAAGTTTTTCTCAATTTGATCTTTAAAGTAGTCAGCAATTTTTTTCGCTGTTCCATCATCATAGCTTAGTAATTCAATTGTAACTTGATCTTTACCAAGCTCTTTTTTCGCTTCTTCCCAAGCTGCTGCACCTTTTTTCGGGTTATATTTCAGACCATTTTTAAATGTATCTTGGTAATCTTTACCATCAGGTCCTGTCGCAAGCCCTTTTGGAACCAATTGATCTGTTGCTTTTGAACCGTTATTTAAAATAACGTTTGCTAAACCTTTTTTATCAATTGATAATGCGATTGCTTCCCGTAGTTTTTTACTCTTTAACGGTGTGTCTTGTCCATTACGTTTTTGATTTAAACGTAAGAAGAATGTACTTGCTTCTGAGTACTCACCATACTCTTCTTTGTTCGATTTATATTTATCAACAAATTCTCCTGATAATAGTGTGAAATCAATTGATCCTGTATCATATAAGTTTACTTTCGTCGCAACTTCTTTTACTACACTATAGTTAATTTCTTCTAATTTCACAGTCTTCTTATCCCAATACTTATCATTTTTCTTTAGCTGCCATCCTTGTTCATGTTTCCATGAAGCCATAACGAACGGTCCGTTATACAACGTTGTATCTGCTTCTAAACCGAATTTATCTCCTTTTTCTTTTACGAACTTTTCATTTAAAGGATAGTACGATGGGAATGCCATTAAATTCAAGAAATACGGCACCGGTTTTTCTAATTCTACTTCTAGCGTATAATCATCTACCGCTTTTGCCCCTAAATCTGTTAGTGGCTTTTCACCTTTATTAATTGCCTCTGCGTTTTTAATATAGTAAGCAATAAATGCGTATTCTGACGCTGTATTTTTATCCAGTAAGCGCTGCCATGCAAATACAAAATCTTTCGCTGTTACTGGATCACCATTTGACCATTTTGCATCTTTCCGTAATTTAAATGTATATTTTTTGCCATCCTCGCTCTTCGTACTAGATTCCGCTGCAGCTGGGATTGGCTTATTATCTTTATCAAGACGATATAATCCTTCCATTGTATTCCCTAAAATTTGTGACCCTAACGTATCAGTAGATTTAGACGTATCCATCGTCGGAATTTCTTGATTCTCTGTACGATTTAACACTTGTTTCGCTGCGTATTTAATTTCAGATTTTTTCTCTTCCCCACCACCACTAGACGTCGTAGTTGTTTTCTTCTCCCCACCAGATCCAGAACACGCTGTCAACGCCATACTCATCGCTAAAACTGGCGCTACAACTGCCGTGAACTTTTTCATCTTTTTCTTCATTTTTATACCCTCCCCAATTATATGTACGAAACTCATTTTGAGAGATTTTCTAATAACTAGTTATCAGAAAATTCTTATTAATTAATATTCTAATAATTTTTCTGGTTTTGTAAAGTTATTTTTAAAATATTCTAAAAATTATTTTTTTGTAATAGTAAAAGACATTTTTCACAGTTGTTACTATACAAATTATCTATATCTATCGGTTCATTTACATTTAATCTCATAATAAAAGAGCATTCCAAAAGTCAATAGTCTACTTTTGGAATGCTCTATCATTTTATCTTTCTATCGTGGACAACGAGATTCTTACTACAAAATAAGCTAAGAAACTTGTATGCATCCACTTCAAGATAGTATTATTCTTTAAAATTATTTCCCATCTTTTTCAGTCATATATGCCCACTTGAAGCTATACTCTGGGCTAATGTTATGGTGAACGATGCCTTTTGCATTTGGTTTTTGAACGTATGCATCACCAAGTTGATATAAAGGTACAAGTGCTACATCTTGCTCAAGAAGTAATTTCTCAGCTTTTCCTAGCTCTTCCCAACGTTTCTTCGCATCACCCATTAATTCTCCGCCAGCTTTTTTGATCATATCATCATATTTCGGATCAGCGAAGCTCATTTGGTTATGAGAATGATTAGACTGGAACATATCTAAGAATGTCATTGGGTCAGCGTAGTCAGGTCCCCAACCAGCATATGATAAATCATAATCTTGCTCTGTTTCTAATTTCAGTTTTTGTTTGAATGGTTGAAGTTTAATATTAACAGTTACACCTTTTAAGTTTTTCTCAATTTGATCTTTTACATATTCCCCAACTTTTTTCGCATTACCAGTGTCATAGTTTAATAACTCAATTGTAACTTGGTCTTTTCCAAGCTCTTTTTTCGCTTCTTCCCATGCAGCTGCTGCTTTTTTCGCATCTGGTTTAATACCATTTTTAAATGTTTCTTGGAAGTCTTTACCGTCTGGTCCAGTCGCTAATCCTTTTGGTACTAAGAAGTCCGCAGGCTTAGATCCATCATTTAAAATAACATTTGATAAATTCTTTTTATCAATTGATAATGCAATTGCTTCACGTAATTTTTGGCTCTTTAACGGTGTATCTTGCCCGCCACGTTTTTGGTTCATACGTAAGAAGTAAGTACTTACTTGTGAGTATGTGCCAAACTCTTCTTTATTGTTTCTATACTTATCAACGAATTCACCCGATAATAGCGCGAAGTCAATTGCATTTGTATCATATAAGTTTACTCTTGTCGCTACTTCTTTTACTACACTATAGTTAATTTCGTCTAGTTTTACAGTCTTTTTATCCCAATATTGATCGTTTTTCTTTAGTTTCCAGCCTTGCTCATGCTTCCAATCAGTAAGAACGAACGGTCCGTTATATACTGTCGTATCAGACTCTAAACCGAATTTATCCCCTTTTTCTGTTACAAATTTCTCATTTAACGGATAGTACGATGGGAATGCTACTAAGTTTAAGAAGTATGGCACTGCTTGTTCTAATTCAACTTCTAAAGTAAGATCGTCTACTGCCTTTACTCCTAGTTCCGTTACAGGTTTTTCGCCTTTATTAACCGCTTCTGCATTTTTAATTGGGAATGCGATAAATGCATACTCAGCAGCTGTTTTTGGATCTAGTAAACGTTGCCATGCATATACGAAATCTTTCGCTGTTACAGGATCACCATTTGACCATTTTGCATCTTTACGTAATTTGAATGTATATTTTTTACCATCCTCACTCTTCGTGCTTGATTCTGCCGCAGCTGGGATTGGTTTGTTATCTTTATCTAATCGATATAAACCTTCCATCGTGTTCCCTAAAATTTGAGAACCTAATGTATCTGTATTTTTAGAAGTATCCATTGTTGGAATCTCATTTGTTTCAGTACGATTTAGTACTTGTTTCGCTGCTAATTTTTCTTCTGATTTGCTATCTCCGCCTGAGCTAGAATTTGTGCTTGTCTTCTTATCTCCACCTGATGTAGAACATGCTGTTAATGCCATACTCATTGCTAAAACTGGTGCTACAACTGCTGTTAGTTTTTTCATTTTTTTCTTTTTCACTTTCTGTACCCTCCCTAATTCTAAACGCTCTCATTTAATAATTTTCTGATAATTCTGTTTTTCTTTATATATTTATCAGAAGATTCTTATTAACTATTATTCTACTAATTTTTTGAGTTTTGTAAAGTGTTATTATTGAAAATTTTAAAAAAATTATTTTATTACAGTAATATTCATAAAAATTCCATAATCTTTCGAAACACTATACCTCATTGAATTATATGTACTGATTTAATAACCTTTATATCCTTCCACTATAATACACCTGTAAATTATTGTTAATAAATAATGTATATCATAACAAACCTCTTTTCTACAAAAATAAAAAAGTCAGCAAAGCTGACTTTTTATCCGACCATTTTCTCTTTTTTCATTTCCTCTATTACTCTCGTATACTTCTCTTCATCAAATTCATTTTCACTTTTTGCAACAACTACAGTCGCAATACCGTTACCAATTAAATTGACGATAGCACGTGCTTCTGACATGAAACGATCTACACCAAGTAATAGCGCTAACCCTTCTAATGGAATAACATTCATGGCAGATAAAGTAGACGCTAGTACAATAAAGCCTCCACCTGTTACCGCGGCTGCTCCTTTAGATGTAACTAACAAAATAGCTATTATCGTTAATTGTTGACCTAGTGAAAGATCGACGTGAAAGACTTGTGCTAAAAATATAGTAGCCATCGATAAATAAATTGTCGTTCCATCTAAATTAAAAGAGTATCCCGTCGGAATGACTAAACCTACTACCGGCTTCGAACATCCGAAGTCTTCCATCTTTGTCATCATTCGCGGTAATACTGATTCTGATGATGATGTCCCGAGAACAATGAGTAATTCTTCTTTAATGTGAGCTAAATATTTCCACAAACTAAATTTGTACAGTTTACAAATAAAATTTAAAACAATAAAAACAAATAATGCCATTGTCGCATATACACAAATCATTAATTTACCAAGTGGAATAAGTGTACTTAAACCATATTTGCCAATTGTAAACGCCATCCCGCCGAATGCTCCAATCGGTGCTAATTTCATTACAATTGATAAAATGTTAAAAAATACTTTCGATAACCTTTCAAAAAAATCGATTACCGGTTGTCCATTTTTCCCTAACATCGTTAACCCAGCACCGAATAAAATGGAGAAGAACAGCACTTGTAAAATATCACCTTTTGCAAATGCTTCAAACATGTTAGACGGTACAATATGTAAAAAGAAATCCACCCACTTCATTTCTTGCCCGCTTTGTACATATTGCGAAACATCTCCGCCCTTTAGCTTTGAGGGATCTAATCCATCTCCGGGACGTACAACATTCGCTATGATGATACCAATAATTAAAGCCGCAGTTGTAACAATTTCAAAATATAATAATGCCTTACCACCAACACGACCTACCTTTTTCATACTTCCCATACTTGCAATACCAAGCACAATTGTTAAAAAGATAATCGGTGCAATGACCATTTTAATCATATTGATGAACGTTTCACCAATTGGCTTCATCTCTTGTCCAACACTCGGCCAAATAGCTCCTACTGCAATACCACAAATAATGGCCACAATAACTTGAAATGTTAAATTCTTTACGATTCTCATTTTTGATACTCCCCTGCTTCTTTCATTTCTCCCATACTTTTTCAATAATTGCTAATGATATATTCTATGTAATAGCCCCCCTGTTATGTAACTTAAACTACAATTTTATGTTACACTATTATCTTAAATTTGAAAATAGTATATAACATTAATGAATAAAGTACATACTATTAAACGTAATAAAAAAGCAGACATTACATCTGCTTTAATTTTCCTCAATCTGTTTTTCACTTAATCCTAAATGTGTTCTAAGCGTATTACTCAAACTCTGCAAATCTTTTTTATTAGGATTATAATAATATACACGTTGCCCATTTGGACCATTAGGTAAGTATAAATCATCACCTGCTAATTGAATTTTTTCAATCGAACAATTTAAACCGTATTTATAAAAAGATAAAATATCATCCATTGCTAAATTTGTTTTAAAATCACCATCAACCGCCTCGACTATTTTTTCTAGCTTCGTAATTGATCCTACACTTTTTAATTTACTTAAAATCGCCTCAATAACAAGTTGTTGGCGCTGTCCTCTCATTGCATCACTATCAATATGGCGAGTTCTTGCTAAGGCAAGTGCTTCTTCCCCTGTTAATTTTTGTAGTCCTTTTTTCAAATGGATCGCTTCAGGTTCATCTTTACTATTTTGCTCCGTAAATTCAACTGGGACATCTACTTCAATCCCATCTAATCCATCAACAATTTTAGTAAATGAATTAAAATTAAACTTTACAAAATAATCAACAGGCACTTGTAATAACTTTTCTACCGCTTCCACTGAAGCTTGCGGCCCTCCATCTTTACCATTTTTAACGAAACCACTTCCATATGCATGCGTTATTTTATCTTTTTTCTTTTCAACCGGAACATATGTGTATGTATCACGTGGTATACTCGTTAATTTCACAGTCTTATCATCTTTATTAAAAGTAGCTAACAGTAGTGCATCTGTATGAAATGCACCATTATACTCCTTTTGTCGTTCTTGATTTTCATCAATTCCCATAATTAAAAGTGAAACATTATTCGTAATCGGTTTTACAGTTTCCTCACGTAAATTTGATTTTTCACCACGTGCTAAATTAACATTTGATTTTTGTACGAGATTAGAAGTTTTCATATATACGTAAGTACCATATCCAAATCCGCAAAATAGTAATATTGCTAACAATACACTTATTATCGTTGTCTTTTTATATTTTCGTTTATTTTTCTGTTCTCTTGAAGAAGAGGTATTCTCCATATCGTTTCCTCCGTTTTCTATTCATCTAATATATTTTTCAATTTTTCATACTTAGCGCTATCCTTTTGAAATGCATTCTCTTTCAACCCTTTGTTTATTTGTATCCATTCAGTCGTAATCGAATATTGAATCATACCTTCGTGGAAACTAAGGAACTTTAGCATAATCCCCGTATTTTTCTCTACAACCATTTCAAATTTCCCTCTTAAATCTTCAGATGTACTTACAGGCATTTCTATATTTATTGTCCCTTCTATTTTGTAGCAATCCAGTCCAAGATACTTCGTTTCTTTATAATTCCAATCTTTATATCGAATTAATAGATCAGCAAATTCGGATTGAATACTATACTTCGCGAATCCTATATATTCATCATCATACCTTTTTTTCTCACCTGATTTTCTCAATAACCTTTCCGTAGGATTTAATTTTAATAGTTCATAGTTTCTTTCTTTCGGGCTCCATTTTGTTTCTTTGTACGTATACTTCTCGTCATCAAACTCTTTTTTCTTGCCCTCGTTATATATAATGGTTCGTTTTTTCACTAGTTTATCTTCTTTCGAAGAGATACCTCTTTGTTGCTCCGTATCAATCGCATATTTGTATGTTGTAGCAATTCTTGAAGAACTAGAATATTCCTCAAATTGTCCTGAAATATTATTAAAATGATCAATGGAATCTAGCATCTTTTCATGAATCTTTTCTTTATCTGGATAATTTGCATTCGCTTTTATTTCCTCTTCGTTTTCGTAATCAGAAAATGCCTTTTTCTTTACATATTCAAACACTCCGCCGTTTTGAGCAAAAATTTGATCAGAAAACTCCGACATAGACACAATTGAAAGTGCTAGAACCGCAGCACTTATAGCCATCATATAAACTCTGTAACCTTTCTTTTTTACCGGGAGATTATGTAGTGTACGATTAATCTTTTCATTTAACTCTGGTGGCACTATAACACTCTCTTCTTTTATTCTCTTTTTTAATTTCTCATCAAATAATTTGTCATCAGCCATCCTTTGCACCCCCTATTCCATCTTTAATCGTTTCTGTAGTTGTTCCCTCGCACGTGCCAATCTCGATTTCACTGTTCCTTTTGGTACTTCTAAAAGCTTCGCTATACTCTCTTGATTCATATCTTCATAATAATAAAGCACCGTAACAGCTCTTAACTCTTCATGTAACGATTGAATCGCATTACACAAATCTATATCTTCATACTGATCGCACGCACTCATATTGTAATCATTCTCTTCTGTCACAATTATCTTTTTATACGTTCTAATAATGTTATTACATTCATTCATTAAAATTCGAATCAACCAAGTTTGAAAAAACTCTTCTTTCTTTAATTTTTTTATATTTTCATAGGCTTTTAAAATTGTTGTTTGTATCGCATCCTCTATATTTGTCTCATCACGTAACATAGCCTTTGCAATACGATACATCTTTACTTTTTCTGTATGTATAAGCCTCATAAATGCTTCATGATCACCTTTTTTTGCTAAAGAAACATCGGTTTCTTCTTTTACAATCATTTTATATAAAGGGATTACTTTCACAATTGCTCCTCCTGTTTCATCCTCACTTCAAATTTAACTTTACATGTATTAGACGGATGAGCCTAGAAAAAGGTTCATTTTTTTGAATATTTTCATAAAAAAAGGTAAACATTTTTCATGTTTACCTTTTTTTATACGCAACTCTGAGGAGATATCCATTTGGATCGACAACTTTAAAGCAATTATTTTTTATAAAACAATAATGACTTTTCTACATCATTTACATATAGCTGCAACTCATTCGTTTCCTCCTCATCAAAAAAAGTCCACTCATATAGTGGACTTTCTACTCTACAACGGTAAATCCCTCTTCTTAAGCAATACAATCGCTACTATAAAAATACAAAGCGCTCCCGCAGCTAAACCTATACTTACTGGCCATATATTATACGTTCCTTCCGCAATTTCTTTTGGACGAAACAGTGTAAATAACGATAGACTTTTCATCCACTCTAACTTATCACTTAATTTACCTACCATATTTAGTACAAAAAATAAAATAGTTAAACTTGCTGAGTAGCTAAGTGCTTTTCTTTCATCATTACATATACAAGAAAAGAAAAATGAATAAGCACTAACGACTAAAAATATGAGCCCTCCGACTATATTTATCTTCAGGAATAATTCTTTATTTAAATTATTATCTTGTAAAAACCATTCCGCACCTACTATGCCCGCTACATACGTAACAACTACAATAATTAGTAGTCCTAATATGAGAACAGAGGCTTGCGTGATTGCAATTTTCACTCTAGATACAGGTGTCGCTAATAAATATGCCATCGCCCCTTTATCTACATGCCGGGCAATTAAATGTGTTGTAACTGTAACGCAAAAAATTGTTAATATGATAATAAACAATAGACTATAGTACTCACCAGCTAAAAAATCCATTACGTTTTGAATCGGACTTTCCATGCCAACAATTTTTTTCACACTATCAGGCATAGCGCTTATTAATTCATTTAAACCTTTCGCTGATACCATTGAAGGGAATATCCAAATTAACAACCATAAATATAGAGCTGCACCAGTTGCGTAACTCAAAATACTTTTTTGCGTCTCTTTCAAACTAGCTAAAAACAATTGCTTATTCATGCTTTACCCCTTCTTTCTTATCGTAATAATGCATAAATAAATGTTCTAAATCCATCGCTCTCGTTTGAAGCGCTGTTACATTATAGTTTGAAAGTGTTTGTAAAACAATTTGATAGTTTCCTTGTACAATAATCGATGCCTCTCTACCTTTTACCGCTTCAAATTGTAAATTACATTGCGTAAGAGATTTAATCTCTTCCTCTGATGATACGGTTACATCTATCACTTGTCGTCTCATACTTTGTAAATCATGAATATTTTCAACCGTTACAAGGCGACCATCTTTAATAATCGCTACTCGATCACACGTACGTTCAATTTCAGTAAAAATATGCGACGACATAAGAATTGTTTTTCCTTTTTGCTTTTCCTCTACTATTAAATCTATAAACACTTGCTGCATAAGTGGGTCGAGTCCTGATGTTGGTTCATCTAAAATTAACACTTTCGGATCATGCATAAAAGCCGCAACAATCCCTACTTTTTGCTTCATTCCCTTAGACATTTTTCGAATCGGTGTTTTTACATCAAATTGCAGACGTTCTATTAGTTCATCTCGTCTTTTCGTATCCTTTAAACCACGCATTCCTTGCATTAACTTTAAAAATTCTAATCCATTCATTCCTTCAATAAAAGAAATTTCTCCTGGTAAATAACCGACTTCTCTTTGAATTTTCGCAGCATCATCCCAACAATCTAATCCGAAAATGGAAGACTTTCCTTCTGTCGGTTTTATAAATCCCATTAAATTACGAATTGTTGTGGATTTCCCTGCACCATTCGGCCCTAAGTAACCGAACACTTCTCCTTCTTTTACATCAAAGGTTATATGAAACAAACCTTTTCCATTTGAAAACTGTTTTGTGACATTTTGAACTGAAATCATAATTCCACCTCATTTTTTGAAATATTTGATGTATGATATTTCAAAATTATTGTACTCCTCATCTTTCATATTCGCAACAACTTTTTGAAATATTTATATGTCCATATTTCAAAAATATTGTTTTCCATTATTTTTTCTTGTATATTTTAATTGAGGTGATTGCATTGAACGGCTTTGAAAAAGTGAAAGAAAAGAAAAAACGTGCTATTAAAGAGGCAGCCTTCTTATTATTTTCAGAACGCGGATTTAATGAAGTGAAAATAGAACATATTGCAAAAGAAGCAAACGTTTCTCAAGTTACCATTTATAATCATTTCGGAAGTAAAGATGCGTTATTTAGAGAACTTATACAAGAATTTATCATATCTGAATTTCAATATTATAAAGAACTTGCAGCGGAAAAATTACCTTTTCATGATATGATGCAAAAAATGATTGTAAGAAAAATGAATACTGGTGGGTTATTTCAGCCGGATATGTTACTACAAATGATGCAAAGAGATGAAGAGCTCCGAGATTTTATTTATAGTTATCAAAACGAAAAAATCTTGCCTTGGTATTTAGAAATATTAGAACAAGCACAGCAAAAAAATGAAATTAATCCCCACCTTACTAAAGAAATGATGTTACTTTACATTCAAATGTTTACTAAATTAGGTGATGATTTCGGAGCACAGCTTCTTGAAGAAGATCGTGAAAAACATATACAAGATATAGTCACTATGTTCTTCTATGGTCTTTCTGTTCCACAAAAATAAAAAGACACGAAATTCTTAAAGATATATAAATATTAACAGTAAAGATAGTAAGGATTGATTATCCCTACTATCTTTTTTTATCTAAACGGATA
>NZ_JAQFUL010000109.1:0-14068 GCF_027716265.1 Bacillus cereus group sp. Bc031 | reverse complement strand
TTTCTCTCATTATACAAGAAAGACCCTATAGAATAGACTTTTTTTTAAGTGTCTATTCTATAGGGTACATTTTAATTTTGGACATCTCTTTTTATAATAAAGGCGATAATAACCGGTACGTTGATTCAACGATTCGTCTATGAAGACGCCTTTTATGAAAACGATCGACATGAATTTCACTTGATTCTTCTAAATCGTCTTTAAAATCTTGAACAAGTTTTCGAATGCTATCTGTATCATATAAAAAGGCATTTACTTCAAAGTTCAAATGAAAACTTCTCATATCCATATTTGCTGTCCCAATTGAAGCTAAATCAGAATCGACAATGACAACTTTACTATGGAGAAAACCTTTTTCGTATTCATATATCTTTACCCCTGCATCTAAAAGCTCTGGGAAGTACGATCTCGATGCGTAAAAGACAGTTCGCTTATCAGGCTTACTCGGCATTAACAACCGAACATCAATACCAGCAAGTGCCGCTACTTTTAATGCGGATAAAATATCATCATCCGGAATGAAATACGGCGTTGCAATCCAAATGGATTTCCGCGCAGAAGCAATCATGGCAAAATATAAATGTTTAATTGTTTCCCATTTATTATCCGGCCCACCTGCAACGAGCTGCACGCCGCCCCAATGCTCCCCCTCAACTGCTTTCGCTTGTAAATATTCAGGGGCTAGCACAGCCTCGCCAGTCATATAAAACCAATCTTGAAGGAAAATAAGCTGCAAACTTTGCACAGCTTCCCCACGCAAATATAAATGCGTGTCTCGCCAAAAGCCGAAGTACTTATCCTTTCCTAAATATTCATCACCAATATTTAATCCACCTACAAATCCTTCATTCCCATCAATAATAACGATTTTTCGGTGATTTCGATAATTAATCTTATCGTTTAAAATCGGAAAACGTACAGGGAAGAACGGAATCATTTCGATACCTGCGTCGTTTAATTCTTCAATATATGATTTTGATAATTTAAAACTTCCAACCGCATCATATAAAAAACGAACGACTACGCCTTCTTTTGATTTTTGTATTAAAATATCTTTAATTTCTGTTCCAAGTTTATCATCACGCACAATGTAATATTCCATATGAATGTGATGTTTCGCTCGTTTTAATCCATCTAAAATAGCCTGAAACGTTTCATCTCCATTTGTTAATGTTCTCGTTTCAGTTTGAAATGAAATATTTAAAGCGCCTAAGCGATCCGCTAAACGAAATAACAGCTCTTGATGCTTATGATTGCGCAAAATCCGTTCTTCGTAATCTTCATGCCCCTTATATTGTAAAAACGCTTGTTCATCGAGCAACGCCTTCTTTTGGAACATTCTCTTCCTCCGAAAGTTCTGTCCGAATAATAAATAAGCGAAGAATCCAAATACCGGAAAAATCCCTAACACAATGAGCCATGTAAGTGTTTTTGACGGATGACGGTTCTCTAAGAAAATAACGCAACCAATTAAAAATGCAGATACCGTAAATAAAATACTAATAATACCTAAAATCGAAACATCTTTTATCCCAATTACATCCGAATAAAACGCTACATCAATAAACATACGTAATGACACAAATAATGCGAACAATAGTAAAACAAAGAAAATCAACTTTAACGTATTTTTCATCTCTTACCTCCTTACTAAGAAAGCTTTCCTATTCTTCATATAAAAAGCCGATTTCATACTACAGAAATCGGCCTACGTTTTAGCAGGAAAATTATTGCGAATTGTTTCAAGCGCATGCTCTTTCACAATTTGTTTCCCATACTCACTTACACGATGAATTGTTAAAGTTGATTCTTCCCCGTATTCTAAAACAATGCTTAAAATGCGATCAATTTCTTCTTCATCATGTAGCACTTCATCGAATTCCACATATACATAATAGCGGTCCTCAAATGAATACAGCTCATCTTTTATATCTTCAAAGATAAGACGATGACTTAATGAAATGACATCTTCAAAATCATTAAACTTAATTAAAAAGCCAAACGTACCATCTTCGTTAAAGTTTGTACCTGCTTGTTCCTCTACCTCTTCCACTAATTCTTGCTGGAATAATGATTCAATACCTTCATCTAGAGGAATGTCTATAATTTTATCTACACCTATTGGTAGTTCTAGCTTTTGTCCATCCTTTGAAAGTTCTGCTTTCGTTACAAGTACTTCAATCCCTTTATCGACTGCTTGCACTTGAATCCATAACGGCCCATCAATAAAGAAATCGTCATGATCACGAGCTTCGTCCATCATTTCCCAAAAGAGCTCTTCGCTTCTTTCGCGGTCATACCAAATTTCCTCACGATTAAAGCCTCTGTCCTCTATATCAATGTACGTAATAAAAAATTTCATCGTATGATCATTAATTCTTTCAATATCCAAAATACAACTCTCCCTTCCTGCTTAAAATTGTTATGAAGGGATTCCCCACTCATATGACAAATCAATAGATTCTTGTACTCTCATTTTATGATAAGATTCTCCAGAATGGAAATAAAATCGATTTATTTTACAAAAATAGTTATATACCTATCTTCATTCAATGGTATACACAAATATATCATTGTCGCGATGCCTCACTTATAAAAAATTTGGACATACATTTCCATCTTCCCCCGTACACTGTAATAAAGTGAAACTTTTATTAGAGAAGATGCTTTAGTCCTTTTCACCACATACATATAGTTCGCTTATTAAAACATCATAAATGGAGGCAGACGAATGGACTTAGAGTTTTTAACATCTGTACTAATGATTGTCGGTATCGATGTTGTATTAGGTGGTGACAACGCAATTGTCATCGCACTAGCTAGCCGAAATTTACCTGAATCGAAACGAAATAAAGCTATTTTGATCGGTACTCTTTTAGCAATCGTACTAAGAATTATCCTTACTATACTAGCTGTCTATTTGCTCGACATTCCATTTCTGCAACTTATCGGGGGCATTTTACTTACATTCATTGCAGTAAATTTACTAACTGATAATAGCAACGATCTTTCTTCTATTCAAGGAAAAACAACTTTATTTCAAGCTGTGCGTACAATTGTATTCGCGGACCTTGTTATGGGATTTGACAACGTTATCGCCATTGCAGGGGCAGCTCACGGAAGATTTTTACTCGTAATAATCGGTTTACTCATTTCTATCCCGATTATTATTTGGGGCAGCAAACTCATTTTAATACTTATGGAACGCTTTCCACTCCTCATTTATTGCGGGGCAGCAATTCTCGCTTATACAGCAGGAAAAATGGTCACACATGAAGACAGACTTGCAACCTTTTTTCATAACAACCCAAGTTTCACTGCAGGCATTCCTTACTTATTTATTTTCACCATCTTATGCATCGGCTTTATCGTTCAACGAGTTCGATTACGAAATTTGAAACATTAAAAAAAACCTTCTACTATATAATAGGTAGAAGGTTTTCATATTATTATAATTAATTTACAAGACGCTGTGCTTCACGTAATTGGAACGTTCTTACTGTACGTGGTAAGAAACGGCGGATTTCGTCTTCATTGTAACCTACTTGAAGGCGTTTCTCGTCAATCATAATTGGACGACGTAAAATCCCTGGATAGTCACGAATCATCTTATATAAATCTTGAAGTGGTAAAGACTCTAAGTTTACATTTAATTCTTGGAAAACTTTCGAACGAGTAGAAATAATCTCATCCGTTCCGCTTTCTGTCATACGTAAAATCTCTTTAATTTCCTCAATCGTTAATGGATCTGAGAAAATATTACGTTCTGTATAAGGAATATGATTTTCCTCTAGCCATAATTTCGCCTTTCTACAAGACGTACAGCTTGGAGAACTATATAATGTTACCATACAAAGCTCACTCTCCTTAAAGAGTACAAATTCTGTACTAATTACAGTTTAAATTTCTAAATTCAGCAATTTTTCGCGATACCTTGTCTTAAAACAAAGTGCAAAAATTGCTTTTCATGTAAGCAACAACTTTTAGTAAACAACAATTACTTTTAATAAGTAACTTCTATAATCATTATACAATAGATTTTGCAAGAAATATACAGTAAATTTCCTTCTAATTGAGAAAACTCTTCCGTGCATTTCACTGCTATGTAACATAATCACACTTACTTCAGCTGTTCTTTAACAATAATCTTCAACCCTCTTAACGCTTGCTTTTCATAGATTTTTCATATGATTTATAGTTATTCTCTCATAATCTTTCCTATGAAAAAGAGAACGTTTTCTTACCTTTTTTTGATAAATCAATTAAGAAATGTAAGACTATACAAGTGAGAATCAAAAGAACGTTTGTTCTCATTTTAACAAACATTCTCATTCATGTCCATACGATTTCTAAAATAAATCAAAAATTTTTCTGACATTTCTTTCTTTTTCATTTTTTATCTCATACAATAAAAATACAGACAGGCAAAGGGGGAATTTGCAAATGATTGCTTTTTTTATTGATTTTGTCACTGTTGCTGCCCTCATCATCGGAATAACAGCATTGATTGGCGTCATTACAAATAGTATTGGTGAAAAACTCTTTGGCGGAAAAGAAAAGATGAAGTTTGTTAATAAAAGTTTGGATGTACAATCCGGCTGGAACCAAGTTGGTGGGAAAGGTATTTATAAGAAACGTACGTATTAAAAAAAGCAGGCAATTACCTGCTTTTTTCTTATTTCTCTACTGACGCCCATTTAAAGCTTAAATCGCCACCATATTTATGGTTGTACATATTTTTAATGGAATCTCTTTGTAAGTATGCTCTACCACGTTGATATACCGGTACAATCGCAGCGTCATCAAGTAACATTTTCTCTGCTTCTAGTAAGCTTTTCCAACGAGCATTTACATCGCTTCCATCTTTTTTTGCTTTCATGATGATCTCATCATATTTCGGATTAGAATATTTCATTTTATTTTGTGATCCGTCAGTTACAAACATATCAAGATATGTAATTGGATCTGGGAAGTCTGCACTCCATCCAGAGAATGACATGACGAAATCGCCCGCATCTTCTAATTTTAGTTTTTGCGCGAATGGTTGTTGTTTAATTTTCACTGTTAAACCTGGTAAATTCTTTTCTAACTCACCTTTTAAATATTCCCCTGTTTTCTTCGATAATTCAACATCTTCGTTTAATAACTCTAATTCGATTTCATTTTTACCAAGCTCTTTTTTACCAGCTTCCCAATATTTCTTCGCTTCTTTCACGTTTGGTTTTACAATATCTCCATTTACAGCACGAAAGTCCTTTTTATCCGGTCCTTTAATGAAGTTATCAGGAATTAATCCTGTTGCTGGCTTAGAACCGTTATTTAATAATGTATCAACGAACGGTTTACGTTCAAAAGCAAGTGAAATTGCTTTACGAATATTTTTATTTGCTAACGCTGGATCTTTTTGATTTAAACGAAGGAAGAATACAGATGTATCTTCTACTGTTTGGAAATCTGGTTTTCCTTTATATTTATCGATGAACTCCGCTAATAACGTTGCTCGATCGACTGCGTTTGTTTCATATAAATTAATTGGTGTAGACGTGTCTTTAACAATATTAAAGTTTACTTCCTCAATCTTCACTTCTTTATTATCCCAATATGACGAGCTCTTTGTCATTTTAAAGCTACGTTCATGTTGCCAATCACTTAATGTAAATGGTCCGTTATAGAGTGTTGTATTCGCTTCCAAACCAAACTTCGTACCTTGCTCTTTCACGAACTTTTCATTCACAGGATAGAAGATTGGATATACCATTAAATCTACAAGGTATGGAATGGAATTGTCTAATTCCACTTCTAATGTATAATCATCAATCGCCTTTACCCCTAATTGGTCCGGACTCATCTCTTTTTTGTTAATTTTCTCTGCATTTTTTATATCATACATAATGTACGCTGATTTCGCAGCTGTATCTGGGTTAATCGCTCTTTGCCATGCGTATACGAAATCTTTTGCCGTCACAGGCTCACCATTTGACCATTTTGCGTCTTCACGTAATGTAAATGTATATTTTTTACCGTCTTCTGATTTTTTGAATTCCTTCGCTACACCAGGAACAAGCTTATCGTCTTTTCCTAAACTGTATAAGCCTTCCATCGTATTAGTCATTACTCTTGAAGAAACTGCATCAGCTGATAACGCTGGATCCATCGTTGGAATTTCTTGCGTTTCAATTAAGTTAATAACTTGCTTCGCACCGCTTTTCCCGCTATCCCCTTTTGCGTTCGCTTGCGGCTCATCTTTTTGGTAGCTACATGCCCCTAACATCATGCTCATTGCTACTGTTGATACTACAAAAACTGGCATCTTTTTTTTCATATTTCCACCCTCCACAAAAATGTTAGCCCTTTCATTTTCAAACAAAAAGAAATATATATATGTTCTAACAATTCATATTATACACACAAATATATTTTTTGTATATTTATATTTCTATTTTATTAAAATTTTCTATTAAAACTTAATCCTTTGTAAACGTTTCATATTGCCGATTTTCCTTACTGAAGTGTCAGAAATAATTATTTTTATATTTTTCTAAATTATTAGATAAAAACAAAATTTATATTTTATAATACTTTACGCATAATTATCCTTCTGTTTTTATCATAAAATAGCTCTCCCTTCATAATAAAGATATGTAGGTTAAAATGAGTGCAAAGGTCAAGAAAGTATGTTACGATACACTTTGCTAAAAATAGATATCGGTAAAGAGGGGACGGACATGACAGCAATTCAGGCAAAAAACAGGCCTACTGAGAAATTAAGTTTATTCTTATTAACATGGCCTATTTTTCTAGAAGTTTTTCTATTTATGTTAATGGGGATCGCTGATACTTTCATGTTAAGTGCATTATCAGACGATGCTGTATCTGGGGTTGGTGCAGCGAATCAATATCTCCATATCGCTATTTTGGTACTAGAAGTCATCGGGAACGGCGCAGCCATCGTCGTATCTCAATACCTCGGTTCCAAACGTTTTATGGAAGCATCAAAAATATCAGCTTTAGCCGTCACATTAAATTTAGTGGTCGGACTCGTTATAAGCGCTGGTTTTCTTTTATTCTCAAAACATATGATGATGGCAATGAACTTACAAGGCGATGTACTAATGTATGCACAGAGCTATTTATCTATCGTCGGAGGAGCTATTTTCCTTCAAGCTATTATTAATTCATTAGCCGCAATTATCCGCGTACATGGCTTCACAAAGCAAGCGATGTTTATTTCTCTTGGAATGAATATTATTCATATCGCTGGAAACTACGTACTCATTTTCGGAAAATTTGGTTTCCCAGAGCTAGGTGTACAAGGGGCTGCCATTTCTTCTGCTGTCAGCCGACTTATAGCGCTTCTCGTTTTCTTCTGGTTACTGTACCGCGTTATGGAGTACCGTGTAAAATTACAATACTACTTCACCTTATCAAAAGAATATATCGGGAAAATTTTAAAAATCGGAATTCCATCTGCGTTTGAGCAGGTTATGTATCAAGCTTGCCAAATTGTCTTCTTATACTATGCAACATATTTAGGAACGGAATCGTTAGCTGCTAGACAATATGCTACGAACATCTCTATGTTCACTTATTTATTCGCTATTGCAATCGGTATGGGAACTGCAATTATTATCGGACGCCTCGTTGGCGGTGGTGAAAAAGATGAAGCGTATGAACGTGTATGGAAAAGTGTAAAGTGGGCGATCGGTGTCACTTTATGTATGGTTGCTCTCGTTATTACATTCCGCACACAATTAATGGGACTATTTACAGATAATCCGCACATTATTGCGTTAGGTGCGTCAGTTCTTTTACTAAGTGTACTACTTGAAACAGGGCGTACGATGAACATCGTCATCATCAATTCACTTCGCGCAGCTGGTGATGCAAAGTACCCAGTTTTAATCGGCGCATTCTCTATGGTGTTAATGAGTTTACCACTCGGTTATTTTTTCGCCTTCCATTTAGATATGGGGCTCGTTGGTATTTGGCTAGCAATTGCTATTGATGAATGGACACGTGCCATTATTATGTTCTTCCGCTGGAAAAGTAGAGCGTGGGAGCGTTATGCACTTGTTAAACCTGAAGAACAAGAGGAGATTGTTTCTGTTCAGGCGCAATAATACTCGTTTAATTAAGGTGTAGTCATTAGTATAGGCAACTTATATTTGCGATTCTTTAAATATATCGACTTACCGAGAAATATTGACAACTCTTTTATATAGTAAAAAAATCCATTCTTCTGTAATAGAAGAATGGATTTTTTATTATTGATAAATCTCTTTATATTTCTTGTACTCCGCTTCAGAACATAGTACGAAATGTCCCGGGCGAATTTCACGCATTGTCGGTTCTTCACTGCCATAATTGTGCTGAGATGGATCGTATACGATACGTTTACGATTGCGCTCATAATCTGGATCTGGAAGTGGAATTGCTGATAATAGTGATTTTGTATATGGATGAATTGGATTTGCATATAACTCATCACTTGTTGTTAATTCAACGATTTGACCACGGTACATTACACCAATGCGGTCACTAATGTATTTTACCATTGATAAATCATGGGCAATGAATAAGTATGTTAATCCTTTTTCTTTTTGTAACTTTTTCAGTAAGTTTACAACTTGCGCCTGAATTGATACGTCAAGTGCTGAGATTGGCTCATCGGCAATGATAAATTCAGGTTCTACAGCAAGTGCACGAGCGATACCGATACGCTGACGTTGTCCACCTGAGAATTCATGAGGGAAACGGTTTGCGTGCTCTTTATTTAAGCCAACTGTGTTTAATAATTCATGAACACGGTCCATACGCTCTTTTTTGTTTTTCGCTAATCCGTGAATATCAATACCTTCTGCAATAATATCCCCTACTGTCATACGAGGGTTTAATGATGCATATGGATCTTGGAAAATCATTTGCATTTTACGGTTGAATTTCTTCAATTCTGCGCGTGATTTTTTGCCATGTACATTTTCACCGTCGAACAATACTTCACCTGCAGTTGCATCATATAAACGAATAATCGTTCTTCCAGTTGTTGATTTACCACAACCCGATTCTCCTACAAGACCAAATGTTTCTCCGCGGTAAATATCAAATGAAATATCATTAACCGCTTTGACAACACCACCACTCACGTCGAAGTGCTGCTTTACATTTTTTACTTCAATTAATTTCTCACGTTGTTTAGTCATGTTGTTCACCTGCTTTCATTTGAAGAATGCGTTTTTCAACGACTGCCGGCGGTTTTACTTCTGGAGCTTGCTCATGAAGTAACCAAGTTGCCGCATAGTGTGTATCACTTACTTTAAATAAAGGTGGGTCCATTTCAAAATCAATTTTCAGTGCCTGTGGGTTACGTGGTGCAAAAGCATCTCCCTTTGGCGGCTTCAATAAATCTGGAGGCGTTCCAGGAATTGCATATAACTCTTCTTCTGAACCATCTAAACTTGGCATAGATGCGATTAAGCCCCAAGTATATGGATGTTTTGGATTGTAGAAAATTTCATCTACAGTTCCGATTTCAACAACTTTACCAGCGTACATAACTGCTACGCGGTCCGCAACGTTCGCCACTACACCTAAGTCATGCGTAATGAAAATGATTGCTGCTTCTGTTTTTTGTTGAATGTCCTTCATAAGCTCTAAAATTTGCGCCTGAATTGTAACGTCTAGCGCTGTTGTCGGCTCATCGGCAATCAATAATTTTGGGTTACAAGCTAATGCCATCGCAATAACTACACGCTGCCTCATACCACCAGAGAATTGGTGCGGATATTGTTTTAAACGAGCTTCTGGATTTGGAATACCTACAAGGTCGATTAATTCCAACGCAACTTTACGTGCGTCTGCTTTACTCATTCCTTGGTGTTTAATAAGGCCTTCCATAATTTGATTTCCAATTGTCATCGTTGGGTTTAATGATGTCATTGGATCTTGGAAAATCATCGCGATATCTTTACCACGTACTTGCTGCATTTCTTTTTCTGTTAATTTCGTTAAGTCACGACCTTCAAATACGATTTCACCATTTTTAATGCGTCCAGGAGGATTCGGAATTAATCCCATTAACGCTTTAGAAGTAACTGATTTCCCAGAACCAGATTCTCCTACAATCGCTAATGTTTCCCCTTTTTTCAAATCAAAAGTAACGCCGCGTACAGCTTGTACTTCACCTGCATGTGTATCAAAGGAGACTTGTAAATCTTTTACCTCTAACAATGTTTTCATCTTTGCCTCTCCCCTCTTTTACTTACGCATTTTTGGATCTAACGCATCGCGTAATCCGTCTGCCATTAAGTTAAACGCTAAAATTAATATACTGATGACAACCGCAGGAATGAACATCATATGCGGATACGTTTGAATTGATTTATAACCGTCATTTACAAGAGAACCAAGTGATGCGAATGGTGGCTGAATACCTAAACCGATGAAGCTTAAGAACGCCTCACCAAACACCGCTGTTGGAATTGTAAACATTGTCATTACGATAATTGGTCCCATTACGTTCGGGATTAAGTGTTTTACAATTAATTGTGTATTTGTTGCACCTAATGTACGAGATGCTAATACGTATTCTTGATTTTTTAATTTAAGGATTTGTCCACGAACGATACGCGACATCCCTATCCAACCTGTAATTGCCATTGCGAGTGTAATTGACCATATACCAGATCCCATAATGATTACCATTAAAATAACGATGATTAAGTATGGAATACCGTTAATAATCTCCATAATACGTTGCATAATGTTATCTACTCTACCGCCATAGAACGCTGAAATACCTCCATATGCAACCCCAATTACTAAGTCAATTGCTGCTGCTAAAAGAGCGATATATAATGATACGCGTGTACCTTCCCATGTTCTTGTCCATAAATCGCGTCCAAGATCATCTGTACCAAACCAGAAATACTCTTTAATATCACGTTTTTCATATTGGTCAACACCATATTGATCTGTACCGTCAAATGGTAACCAATGAACATTTTCAATAACTGGAATTTTCGGTGGCAATTTTGCACGTCCTAAATCTTGCTCTTTATACGAGTGCTTACTTACCATCGGTCCGAAGATTGCTAGTAAGATAATAAGCGTTAATAAAACTAAACCAAACATTGCTCCTTTATGTTGGAACAAACGTCTTCTTACATCTTGCCAAAACGTTAAGCTTGGACGGGCAATGACTTCATTATCCACATTATTTTGATTAGCTTGTTGAAATAAGTCTGGAGATAATTTTTGTACATCTTTCATCATTTTTTCCCTCCCGCTAAACGAATACGAGGATCAATAATTCCGTATAAAATATCAACAATGAAAATAACTAAGATGAAGATCGCACTATAGAAAATTGTAGTTCCCATAATAACTGTATAGTCATTCACTGTAATAGATTTAACGAACTGTTCCCCTAGTCCTGGTACAGCATAAATTTGCTCAATAACTAATGTACCTGTAATTAACCCTGCAACCATTGGTCCTAAAATTGTTACAACTGGAATTAACGCGTTACGAAGGGCGTGTTTGATAATGATAACGCCTTGGCTAATTCCTTTCGCTTTCGCTGTTAAAATGTAGTCAGCTTGCATAACTTCAATTAACTCTGCACGAGCGAAACGTGCGATTGTTGCGATAACTGCCATCGATAAAGCGATTGTAGGCATTACTGTAAACTCTGGCCCTTTCCAGAATGCTACTGGGAACCATCCAAGTTTTACCCCTACGAAATATTGTAGTAATGCGGCAAATACGAACGATGGTACCGACATCCCGAGTACGGAAATAATTGTCGCTCCATAGTCGACCCACGTATTGTTACGAAGTGCCGCAACGATTCCTAAAATTAAACCGATAAATGTTCCTAATATAATCGCTTGTAAACCAAGTTGTGCTGATGGTCCAATGCGATCCACAATCATGTCTGTTACTGGACGGTTATCATATTGGAATGATACCCCTAAATCCCCTTTTGCTAAGTTACCTAAGTAACGTGCATATTGAACTGGTACTGGATCATTTAAACCATATTTTTCAAGAATGATTTCTTTTTGTGCCGGTGATAACTTCTCCTGATTTTTAAGCGGAGAACCTGGAAGTAATTTCATCAAAAAGAAAGTCAACGTAGTAATTAAAAATAATGTCAAAGCCATGTACACGAAACGTTTTAATACATAACGTCCCATAGTCAAGCACCTCCCCGTTTTTCTCAAAAGCAATAAGATAGTTTAAAATATTCTTACTTTTATTTTTTTAAAATAAGAGTACATGCCCATCATAGGCATATACCCTAGTAAACGATGGAAAAAAGATTATTTTTGTTCAACAGATGCCCATTTGTAAGTTAATTTACCACCATAGTTAATTGGGATAATATCTTTTACAGCACCTTTTACTACATACGCTGAACCTTTTTGGAAGATTGGAGTGATGACTGCATCCTCTTTAATTAACATCTTCTCTACTTCTAATAGGTTGTCCCAGCGTGCTTGTAAATCTTTTGTATCTGTTTTAGCTTTTAGAATTAACTCATCATATTTCTGATTAGAATAGCCTGTTTTATTTTGAGAACCATTCGTAACAAACATATCTAAATATGAAATTGGATCTGGGAAATCTGGTCCCCAAATACCAAACGCAATATCATATTGCTGAGAATCTTCTAATTTATTTTTTTGTGCGAATGGCTGCTGTTTAATTTTAATAGATAAACCTGGTAAGTTCTTTTCCATCTCACCTTTTAAGAATTCACCAACTTTTTTCGCATCCTCATTATCGAAGTTTAAGAATTCTAGTTCGATTTTATCAGTGCCAAGCTCTTTCTTCGCTGTTTCCCACAATTTTTTCGCTTCTTTTGGATTTGTTTCAACTAAATTCCCATTTTCAGCTCGGAAATCTTTTTTATTCGGACCTTCAGCGAAATCTTTTCCAACAAATCCATAAGCTCCAATTGCACCATTATTTAAAATAACCTTCGCAATGTTATCACGGTCAAAGGACATTGAAATTGCTTTTCTTAAGTTTTTATTGCTTAAGTATTGATTACTTTGATTAAATCTTAGGTAAGCAACCCCTGCTTCTTTTCTTGTGTGGAATTCTGGGCTTTGTCTAAACTTATCAACAAATTCTGAAGATAGAGCCGCACGATCAATTGAGTTTGTCTCATATAAATTTACATCAGTTGACGTATTTTTAACAATATTAAAGTTAATTTCTTCGATTTTAACCGTTTTATTATCCCAATATGATGGGTTCTTCTTAAACTGGAAGCTTTGCTCATGTTTCCAATCACTCATAACAAATGGCCCATTATATAATGTTGTATTTGCCTCTAACCCAAACTTATCACCTTGTGCTTTTACAAAGTTCTCATTGAGCGGGTAAAATACTGGATAAACCGTTAAATCAACAAAGTAAGGAACGGGATTGTCTAATTCCACTTCTAATGTATAGTCATCAATCGCTTTTACACCTAATTGGTCAGCAGGTAATTCTTTTTTATGAATTTTCTCTGCATTTTTAATATCGAACATAATGTACGAATACGTCGCTTTTGTATCTGGATTTACTGCTCTTTTCCAAGAATACACAAAGTCTTTTGCTGTTACAGGTTCCCCATTCGACCACTTCGCATCTTTTCTTAATTTAAATATGTATTTCTTTCCATCGTCTAGCTTCTGAACATCTTCAGCAATTCCAGGCACTCTCTTTTGATCTTTGCCGATACGATATAAACCTTCCATCGTATTATTTAATGCTGTAGAAGATGCAGAGTCAGATGCTAATGATGCATCCATTGACGGAATTTCAGATAACTCTGTTAAATTAAGAATCTGCTTTCCGTTACTACTACTCGTAGCGTTTTCTTTCCCTTTTGCTTTTGCGTCATCCTTCTGATAGCTACACGCACCAAGCAACATACTTGCAGTTAAAGTCGATGCAAGTAATAACGGTATCTTTTTCTTCATGTTGTGTTACCTCCCCATGCCCATCAACTTAAGAACGAAAACAAAATGAACTTTCGTTCAAACAAACTAAAAAACACGTAATGTACTTT
>NZ_JAQFUL010000108.1:0-14356 GCF_027716265.1 Bacillus cereus group sp. Bc031 | reverse complement strand
TCCCAATGATATGTTATATCGAAAGAACTTTTACTATGGGATGGGCTAACCTTTTCAGTTAGCAACGTGTCGCACTATTATATCCATTCTCCTTTTATATAGATATATGTGAAATCTACCTTTCTAGTAAATTCAGAATGATAGATTTATTTTTAAAAACATTTTAAAGGTTCTTATGAACTTATTATATGAACTTTTGTCGAAATATGCAAGTGTTATTTACTTCCGACAGTTTAGTGACAAAGGAAAAATTAAGCAAAACAGAATTGACTTTAAATGAAACAAAACATATTATAGGTTCATAAGAACTTTTTATTATTTATGGAGGTGAAAAGATGGAAACATTTCATCTCACACGAAACGAAATGGCTACCCTTCTTCTATCATTAAGAGGATGGAATACGAAAAAGCCTCTCGGTATTTTACAAGAAGCTTGGGCAAAGTCACATAAAAAAGATATTGAAAGCGGACAAAGCGTAACTGCTTTTATCACTACCGCACTTTCACCTATTTTTGAAAAACTGATAAAAATTGACGATACAGACGTCGGTTTCTCTTTAAATGAAATAGTCGCGCTTGGCAATCAGATCGAAAACACAAGTTTCTCTGTAACTGCCATGCAAAACTGGGTGAAACGAGATATAAAAGAAATGATTGGCTCTCCTCAAAAAGGAAAAAAATATTCAATTGAACAAGCAGCCTTACTATTCATTGTTGAAGATTTAAAAACAGCACTTGATTTTGAATCCATTCGTAAGCTATTACGCCTTATCGTAAACGACCCAGCCGATCGAAGTGATGACTTAATCAATCCTGTTCATTTATATGGAGCATACTCTTCTCTATTTGAAGAACTCAATCAAGGGAATTGCTTACAATTAAATGCAACAGATACAATCCATACAATTGAAAACATCGTAAAAGAAAGAGCTGATAAAATTGCAAGCAAGTTCGATCAGGTTAATAACGAACAACGTGAAGCAATCCGTAACGCCATTATTATCGCCACACTTTCTGTACATACCGCATATGTACAAATGTTAGCGAAACGTTACGTAACAGCAACTTTATTTCTACAAAATTTAGATGTGAAACCGTAAAAAAACAAGCATCCCCCTATCTTATATGTAGAACTGGGAGATGCTTGTTTTTTATATCAATATAAGATGCAAAAATCGTTTACATATAAGTTTCATTTTACAATTGCTCTTGATTATGTAATTATCATTACTAATCTATAATTCATTCAACAATCTTCATTTCGTGCTATTAAATGCCTATTAGATTTTCTCGATAAACTTAATTACATCATCGTTGTAATTGTATTTATCATTAATTTCTCGCAATAATTCAATATCGTGAGTATGAGTTTTTCCAGTCTCGAGCAATTCGCGATATAAATCAATATAAGGAAGATTTTTACTAATAGCGTTTTTTAATTCCTTTTCTACATCATAAGAAACTTTTTTAAATCTCACCTCCGCAATTCCTGCCTCATCAATCTCAAGAATTGCATACTGAGCACGTAAGTCAGAGTTTAGCTTATTCCACTTGTAAAAAGGTTGTCCAACTGTTCCTGGGTTAATAATTAATTGATCATTGCTACTATAGCGCAACAATTGATGGTGGGTATGAGCGTAAATCGCAATATCATATTCACGATCAAATAACCGATCAAACTGTTCCTGATTATTAGTGGGCCACAAATCTCCTCCGTAATTTTTATTTTGTAAATTATGACTAATACTGATTGATAAATCATTAACCTGTTTTATTATCTGTAATGGTAAATTTTTAATATGCTTAATATAGTTTTCATCCAAGTTTTCACATTGATACTGAACTAATCTAGAAACATAAATATCAGTTGCGTTATCAATATCAATGTTTTTATTAAGAACGTCAAGAAAGCTATCTTCCCAGTTTCCTTGTACATAAGTATCAACGTTTATACTTTCTAACATTTTAAATAAATCATTCGATCCAGAACCTGGCATAATTAAATCTCCTAAAAACCAATAATCAGTCACATCTTCTTTCATAGAATCTTCGATAACTGTTTGTAAAGCAGTTGCATTTCCATGTACATCTGCCAGTAATGCAATTTTATGTTTCATGTATTTTATTCACTCTCCCTAATTCACGCTATATTCAGAATTAAATACACGCGCTTTTTTCTTTCTATACTGTTTCCTCTTTCTTAACTCTACGCATTTCGTACACTTTCACTTCATTCTCCACATACGATTTTACTTTTTCAAATCCAGCTTTCTCATAACAACGAATCGCCCTCTTGTTATCTTCCCTAACTTGCAATAGAACTGCTTCTATATCAGGGTCTAAAAATGATTTACTAATAAAATACTTTGTAATCTCCGTTCCAAGCCCTTTTGAATATAAATTCGAAACGCCAATGAGAATAGAGTATTCCATCACATATATATCATCATATTTCGTCTTTTTTAATCCAACTCTACCTATTACTTCATCCTTCACTACTATTACATGATAACTTGCATGAGACCGCGACAATTTTTCGGCCCAGTACTGACGAAGCTCTTCGATTGTATATCGCTTAAATGGTTTTATATCCGCTATGTTATGTAATTTTTCATCGTTATACCATTCTAATATAACTGGTAAATCATCCATTTCTAAAAGGCGTTCTTTCCACTCCACATTTCCACCTCATCCATTTTATGTTTTCAAACTAATTAAATTGAATATGCATATTCTTTTTTAGGTAACCTTACTATCTCTCGAATAAAAGGGGATTTTTCTACAATATCCTCTAGCTGCCCCTCACTATAGACGTAAATACCACCTACATATGAACTGTACGCCTTTTTCTCAATTATTATTGCTAAATTATTATTCTCCCTCTTAAAATCACCCTCCAGCCCTTTTTGAAATGATAAACTTTTAGTACCTGAAAAATAAAGCTGAATTAACGCCACTAATTGTTTGTCCTCTGATTTTGCAAAGCACTGAATTTCATGTAAAATCATTTCATCTTGTAATGGAAGAAAGTCCTCTACTAATAAACCCTCTTCTTTATAAAAGAAATTTTGTAATTCAGGAGTATAGAATTTAAGGTTTTTTTCAGTTATCTTTTGAAAAATGGATTGCAACAATAAATCTTTTCCTATTACAAACGGATGACCAAAGCCATTATTATAAAGTCCTTCTTTCATTTTCATTAGTTGTTCAATCAAAGGGATTCCAGATTCTTCAATTACAAGTTTACCATTAATAAAACGCATACTAGCAATCATTTCTTCAATTCTTAAACCCTCTAATTCAAGATTAGAATAATATAAATCTCTATTCCAAAAATCTAATTGATCCATGCCTAATGAATTAAATAATAGTTCATCTATAATTAGAAAAACTCCATCTTCTGTTAAAGCTTTCATTACATCATCTAATAATCCAGGGGTCTGATTTAAAATCGTGCGTATTTCTTCGTCCTCTTGAATGATTCGTATAGTCCACTCACCATGATCTTCACCTGATATTTGTTGAAAACAATGCGAATACGGGCCATGACCGACATCGTGTAGAAGTGCTACAACAGATAATAACTCCCTCTCATATTCTGATAAATGAATATCACCAATATTCGTAAGATGTTCTATCACTTTATTTACAAGTACATATACACCTATTGAATGCTCTTTCCTCGTATGTAATGCGTTTTCGTGTAAAAAGTATGTATGTCCTTGTTGTTTTATATCCGCCAACCTTTGAAATGCTTTTGTATCTATCAATTGAAGAATATATCTATCCTGAATAGATATTGGTCCATAAATCGGATCTGTAATATACATATGTTCTCCTCCTATTTTTGTAAATTAAAGACCTTCACCATTATACTTAATTTTCAGTCTATTATCATTGGAATATGAGAAATTTTTAATAATCTTTTCATTCTCTCTTCATGAAAATTGAACTTATATACTTTACTATAATACTTATAAAGGACATAAAAGAATTGAAATAGCAATCCACTATACAAATAAGGTATAATCTACACATAGTGAATCTTTTATATTATTAACTATAAGGTTCACCTATTCAAAAATACATAAACTAGAAGGTGCAACAATGGTAAGTAGTTTTATTCACTCAGTATTAACATTTTTTGAAGGGCTAGGTTATTGGGGCATTATGCTTGGACTTATGATTGAAATTATCCCAAGTGAGATTGTCCTTGCTTATGCGGGATACTTAGTATTCAATGGTAGTATCTCATTTTTAGGCGCAGTTGTGTTTGGTACAATTGGTGGTGTTATTGCTCAAATCTTTATTTATTGGATTGGCCGATACGGCGGACGCCCTATATTAGAACGTTATGGAAAATATATTTTCATACATAAAAAACAAATAGATGCTGCAGAAGATTGGTTTAATCGTTACGGAACTGGCGTCATTTTTACAGCACGCTTCATTCCAGTAGTGCGTCATGCGATTTCAATTCCTGCTGGTATTACAAAAATGTCATTCCTACGTTTCACTACGTTAACAGCACTCGCAATCATCCCTTGGTCTATCATTTTCATTTACTTAGGTGAAAAACTAGGTGAAAATTGGGAGAATATTAATGATATCGCTGGACCATATGTGAAATCATTCGCAATTGGTGGCGTCATACTTATTGTTTTATACTTCGTTATAAAAAAATGGACAAAAAAACATAAAAATCTTGCGTAAAAATATAAATAAAAACCGCTATACATTCATTACGAATGTTAGCGGTTTTTATTATAGGCTTAATTTTGTATTAGAAATTGCATTATTTCTTCTTTATGCTTTAAGTCATGTTGAATGAGTGATGAAAAGTAATGATTTAATTTCACTTTTTTAGTGCCAAATTGGTAGTCATTATAAAAATATTGGGTGGGAATTCGCCCAATTCCATCCACTAACTGTTTACGAGTAACACTAAATTGATTTAATAGTTCTTCTTTTGAAATACCAGATCTTGCATATTTAATTGCTCCCTTATTCATTTCCTCAACATCTATTGGAACATTTGGTACAGATTGTCCACTTATAAAGTATGGAATTCTATCCTTTATTAAAAACACGTCCCAAACAATAAAATGTGAAATCACATCCGCAATTGCCCATGAACCTTCTCTTAATGCCTGAAACCATATATCATCAGGTACTCGCTGTAATGTTTGACACCATTCTATTAAATATAATTTTTCTTCCAAAACATTCTCTTTCTTCATTATTCCTTCCTTTCTCGCACTTATAATTCATTCATATTAATATTTTCTAGAAATTGTATAAAAAGCCTTCATAATTATGTGGATAAGCTACAATTCACTCATTCATTTCGTATATTATCTCAAAAAGGAGTGATTCCCCTATGCATTGGCAACAAAAAATACAATACTTAATCGGACGCCCTATCGGTATTTCCTTCATTAATGGGCAAGGAACCTCTGGTGTATTATGTTCTGCACATGATGGTCAATTGTATGTATATGAATACCTTTATCAAGCGCAATTCGCAATGAAACATTATGATTTTAGACAAATTCAAGATATACATGCCTTTCCGAATTGCCCACATCAAAATCCTCTATACTAAAAAAGGAACAGCTTATAGCCGTTCCTTTTTCTCCACACTTATTTCTCAGTATAAAAGTTTTGCACTGCTTCATCAAAGTAAATCCAGCCTTTCCACCCTAAATGAATTGTATCTTTTAAGAAATACTTATCATATTCATGGCCAGAGAAATCGACTACTGGATACCCCGCTTTCTCAACTTGTTCCCGAACTTTTTTATAATATACATCACGGCGTTCTTTAGGGAAGCCAGCATAATCATACCATGGTCCGTTTACAGGTACAGAAATAAAGAGCGGCTTGACATTTTTCTCTTTAAAAATATTTAAAACAATTTGTAAGTCATCATATTCTGGTGATTCTTCATACGATTCATTTGCTCTAAAGTTTTTTAAACCTTTTAACTTTTTCTTCAAATTATGTTTATAGTAATATGGATTTTCAATTCCGAATGTGTTTGTGGTAGATTCCGCTTTCCCTTCTTCTTCCGCATGTTTACGTGCATCTACCCAAGAAATTGAACGTAGTCCCACATTTGTTTTTTCTTTCATCGGCTCAATCTTAAATATGGAGTTAAATAAATCTCTATGATCTAAAATATTTCGATGCATATAAGCAAGTGGTTTAACTAAACCCGCTTTTACGTTATGTTTCGTATCATTAAATACAATACCTTCTAAGGAATTTTTTAATATATCATCTTCTTGAACAACTTTATAATCTAAAAGTCGTTTCGCAATTTGCTTCTTCATTTCTACATTTATTTTATCATTAAAAATAAAATGATATGCTTGTTGTTTAGAGAAATTGTTCGTAAAATCCCCCTGCGATACACCAGTCTTTGTAAACCATTGTGGTGATAAAACAAAGACTACTTTTTTACCTTCTAACTCATCCATTGTAGATGTCATATTTAATATATGAGCTAAACTTTGTGTACCGCCAATCCCAATTAAATATGGCGTAAAACCAGCGGGATTTACTTTGAAATAATTAGACGGATGATATGCATCCATTCGTAAAAATTCAGATGAACCGTACATCGGTAAATACTGCGAATTCTCTAACATTTTCTGTTGCAAGAATACACTTTGTAATTTTTCTTTTTGTAAGGAAGTTGCCGCATCTGCTACCTTCTTATCACTAATCAGTGATACTAAACTTTTCGATGGGATGAGTATGATAATAAAAAAAAGCACACACGCTAAAATTATGGGACCAAAGGCATGCTTCATTTTCATTTTTTATTCCTCTTCCTATCGCAATTAAATTGTAACCCTTGTCTTTGACACGTCATCATTTCTCTCCTTTTTCTCTATACATGTTCCATTCTATTTATCTATTATATACATGTATGTATTTCTTTCCTTGTTCTATTAAGACCTATATATAGCGCAAGAAAATGTTTCCATAGAAACACGTTAATTATACAAGATTCTACATACATTTCACGCTGAAATTTTAGTAATAATTTTATTTTTTAACAATGAAAAAACATATGAAATGTCTAGAATTCTTCGGATGATGTATTGAGTTCAAAATATGATAATAAGCGCCCGCTATAATCAACTTCATGAGTATATATAAACCCTAGATTTCGTAAAAGTTTTTTCGAGTTCTCATTTGCTACTTTTACTCTAGCAATTATTCTTTTTACATTCATCATCTCTTTTGCATATTGAATGGAAGCCTTTGCTGCTTCTGACGCATATCCATTTCCCCAATATTCCGGATCAAGTAAATACATAATTTCTATTTCACCTGTTTCATCTATTTTTCTTAAACCACAATGTCCTAAAAGCTCTCCTGTATTTCTATTAACTAACAACCATACCCCGAAACCATACTGTTCCCAATGTGATATTAGTTGCATAATATAGTCCTTCGCTTCTTCCTTTGACATTCCCTTTGATTTAGCAAGCCATTTGCCAACAGCCTCTTCTTTTACTATGCTATAAAATTGATCAACATCTTCTATAAGGGGCTTTCTCATGAATAACCTTTTTGTATGTATTACTTTCTTTTCTTCAAACATAAAACTTCATTCCCCTCCAAAATTTTATACAGACTAGTAAATTATACCATGTACTATTTACCCGACTTTAACTAAAAAACAGACTACCACAAACGTGGAGTCTGTTTTCTCATCCTTTATTTTTGTACATCTGCCCACTTTAAACTTGTTGCTGGTCCAAATTGATGTACGTATAAATCTTTCACATACGGCTTTTGTAAGTACGATAATCCGCGCTGGAATACTGGAGCAATAACTGCATCATCAAGTAGCATTTTTTCAGCATCTTGTAGTGCTTTCCAGCGAGCCTTTTCATCATTACCTAATTCTGTTTTAATCTTCTTAATTAACGCATCATATTCTGGATTCGCATATTCAGTATTGTTCACACTACTTCCAGAAAGGAATACTTCTAAGTATGTCATTGGATCTGGATAATCTGGTAGCCAACGTGATAATGACATTTCATATTCTTTCTTCTTCTCTAGCGCTAGCTTTTGCGTATGTGGTTGTAATTTTACATTTACCTTTAAGCCTGGTAAGTTTTTCTCTAGCTGTTCTTTAATGTATTCTCCTACTTTCTTAAAGTTTTCTAAATCATAGTTTAATAACTCAAGCGTTACTTCATTTGTACCAGTCTCTTGCTTCGCCTTTTCCCAATATTCTTTCGCCTGTTTTACATCCGTTTTATTAAACTCACCTGCTGTACTTCTAAAATCTTTTTTATCTGGACCTTTTAAAAATCCTTTTGGCACGTAATAATTTGCAGCAACCGATCCATCATTTAAAAATGAAGTCGCAAGTCCTTTCTTATCAAACACTGTACTTAGCGCAAGCCTTGCATTTTTATTTTTAAGAATCGGTACATTTTCATTGAATCGGAAGAAGTACATAACCGGATCTGTATATTGTTTAAGCTCTTTATTATTTTTATATTTATCTACGAATTCAGTTGAAATGACAGCCCGATCAACTTTATCTGTTTCATATAAATTTACCGCAGTTGAAATTTCTTTAACAATTTGATAGTTTACTTCATCTAGCTTCACTTCTTTTTTATCCCAATACTTATCGTTTTTCTTCATCGTAAAACTAGCTTCATGCTTCCAATCAGATAATGTAAATGGCCCATTATATACCGTTTTATTTGCTTCTAATCCATATTTATCGCCTTGCTCTTTCGCATATTTCTCGTTAATTGGATAGAAGGACGGTAAAATAAGTAGTTTCGTAAAATACGGTACAGGATGTTCCAACTCTACAACGAACGTTTTATCATCCTTCGCTTTTACTCCTAATTCCTCTAACCCTAGTTGTTTCTTATTTATTTTCTCCGCATTTTTCACATCGTACGCAATGTATGCATATTGAGAAGCAGTATCCGGATTAATAAGCTGCTTCCAAGCATATACGTAATCTTGCGCTGTTACTGGATCTCCGTTAGACCACTTCGCATCACGCAAGTGGAATGTATATGTTTTCCCATCTTTACTCACTTCATATTTTTGTGCTCCAGCCTCAATCACTTCATCGTTTTTCGATAAGCGGAATAATCCTTCCATGACGTTATTTAAAACGTTAAATGATACTGCATCTGTTACTTTCCCTGAATTTAATGACGGAATTTCACCCGTTTCTAGTAACTGTAATACTTTCTTCTCATCTTTCGGCTTTGGCGTTGTTTTTTCTTTTGCGCAGCCAACTAAAATTGAAGAAACGAATAGAGTACTAACTAATGAGTAGCGAACAAATTTTTTCATTTGAAAACCCCCTCTATTTTTTAAGGTAAGTAACGACGAGCACCAGCGTATTCTTCTATATATCCAGGTGTATTTAACGGTATAATCTCTACTGATCTCTCAGCTCTCGGTGAGTGAATCATATTTCCGTCACCAATATACATTCCCACATGATGGACACTACCTTTCCCTTGATCATATGCAAAGAAGATTAAATCCCCTTTTTGTAAATGTTCTTTATCCACTGCAACTCCATTTCTCGATTGCGGACCAGAATCTCGTGGAATTGTAATACCGTGCGATTTATAAATCGTATGTGTAAATCCAGAGCAATCAAATCCGAAGCCACTTGTACCAGCCCAAATGTACGGTAATCCTAAAAACATTTTCCCTGTGTTTATTAAATCATCGGCCGTCGGGGTTGGAATATCATTTTGAGAACGGTAAACCGTTCCATCATTTTTTCGTAGCCAAGCTTTCTGCCCATTTGGTAGCAACACGCGGTATGAAATTGTATCTTCACTTAGGAGGGACAGCCGCGTATTATAGCTCACTTCAAGCGATTTATGTTTTTCAGAAGGGTTTATATATAAAATGGCTGTCGGTTTCGTTACTAATACGAAAGGTTCATTTGTTTTATCTGCAAATTCTTGATTATATGTTAACTGTTTTTCAGGCATCCATCCTGGGTAGCCTTCTTCATTTCGAGGTGTTGGCTGACCATGGACTAACACTTTCACCCAATCCCCTTTTTTATCTACAACTGTTACTTCTTGGCCTAATAACGCTTGCGTTTCTAATTTATTTGCACTTGTTAACCAAAGTTTCTCATCAAGCGTCATCGATTTCGTCCACTTCCACAAATCAACTGGATTTGTAGCACTTGGTGCATCAATTGGCCGTAATGAATCAGGCGTGGTCCAAAGTGTTGCGGCAGATACATCGATAAACGCCTTACTATCTTTCTTTTCTTCAGCATTTGCTGATGTAAACGATGAAAATATAAATAAAGTTGTTAAAAATGCAGTTCCTACTTTTTTCATACATATCCCCCTTAAAAGATAATTTACTAGTCTCTTCTCCTAAGATTTACTATTCACTGTCGATTGAAGGTTTACCTTTGATCCAGAATAAGTCATTCCTTCCGGTTCTTCCATTAACCAAAGTGGCGCATCAAGATCGAAGTAATGAATATTAGGATGTGCAGCAGCTAAATGTGCAACAGCGCTAACAGAAAGAGAAGATTCCATCATGCTTCCTACCATACATTTCACACCAGCTGCTTCTGCGATATCAGCAATACGCCACGCTTCACGTATGCCTCCACATTTCATTAATTTAATATTGATTAAGTCTGCATATCTTCCTTGCACAATTTTTAATGCATCACTCGCTGAAAATATGCTTTCATCTGCCATAATAGGTGTTTGTACATGATCTTTGACGTACTTTAATCCATCCCAATCTTTCGCATGAACAGGTTGTTCAATAAATTCAATATTTAAATTGCGATTTTCCATCTCTTTAATGATAGAAACTGCCTCTTTTGGATTCCACCCTTGATTTGCATCTAATCGTAACGTCGTATTTTTTGGTACGCTATTTCGAATCGCTTCAATACGTTCTAAGTCTAAGTGTGCAGATTTCCCCACTTTAATTTTTAAAGTTTGAAATCCTTTTTCTACATGTTGCTTTGCCTCTTTCGCCATAATGAACGGTTCATCTACACTTACAGTAATATCTGTGTGAATTTCTTTTTTTCCACCTAATAATGCGTAAAGTGGAATGTTATGATATTGACAATACACATCATATAATGCGATATCTACCGCGGCTTTCGCACTTGGATTTCCAATGCAACTCATTTGGATGTGCTGTAGTAACTGCTGAAATTGAATGATATCTTGACCAATTAAATTGGAACGCATCGGCCCTAAAATTGCTTCTTCAATCCCGTTAGCGAAATCCCCCGTAATAACCGGTGTTGCAGCTGCTGCACCCTTGCCAACAATTCCTTCATCTGTATGAATATATACATCTATACTTTCTATTTCGGTTACGGTACGAAGCGCGGTTTTAAACGGTGTATGCAGATTTACACGTCTACGATTTACTTTTACATCGGTAATTTTCATTTTGTTCATCCTTTCGTTGTCTGAAAAAGTGGAATCCTAATTCCAAATTTTTTTAGAGCAATAAATCACCTCTTTTGCTTACTTTTCATATAGAAAGTTAATGTGAAATAAAAAAAACCAGCCATAAGAAGATTCTTACGGCTGGATTTTGTCTATGAATGGGTAGACAAAGCAGCGATTTGATTATATTTTTTCTGTGCATCTTTTAATGCTACAAGTAATGCTTTTTGAGACGAACCGAAATAACGATCTTTTATTTCCATTACTAATTCTGGGTCATTAATATTTTTATGTAGAAATAAATATTTAACAAATTGAGATGTTAATGCAATTGTCGCTGAGCAATCTGCATCTACAATTTCCCCAGTCTCTTTAACAAGTACAAACGCTACAAAATAGCTTTTAAACTTTTCGGTAATGGGATTATTTTGAGGTGCTTTCGCATCCCCTACGACATAAATTGTATTTGAAGCGTACACAGCTCTCTTCCTTTCTAATACGGGATAACGGTTTTCTTAATAGTCGTATGAGTGATAAACTCAACATGGATTAAAAAATGTATCCGCTTACCTTATATTATAATACAATTGACAGAATTTTAACAATATTTATTTTCGTATATATTCCATAAGTATAAAAACAGCTCCAGCTCTTCATTTTTACAATATGTAATTGTTTCTTGTACCATGACATTCCTACATGAAAAAACAGCTAGCTATTGCTAACTGCTCTATTACACTACTTCGGCAACACAAATATAGTTTCATTTGACTTAGAAAATTGATATTCTTTTCTCGCAAACTTCAAAATTTCTTCATCATCATCTGTTAAATTTTCTATGTTAGTCTTTAAAGAAGCCTCATCTTTCTTTAAAGAAACCAATTGTTTTTTTTGATTCGTAATTGTATCTTTTTTTTCTACAATTATTTCTTGTTGTTTCGTTAAAATAAATTGAACGTACAAAGTAGCCGCCGCAATAAATATAAACATGAATATAAATCGCCTTAGTTTTTTCTTATTAATTGCTCGATTTTCATTAGACTGTGATAGTTGTTCTTGTATATTAGGAACATTTATTCGCTTGAGTTTCCTCATTATGAAATCCCCCTAACACATATATTTTCACTACCATCGGCATGATTTCTTATTAACTTTAATTCTATTCTTATAAAATAAGCTCCTTCACAAAAATATCTCACTAATTAACCAATTAAAGATAGCATTCGACGACATTTCCATATTTACATTGCATTTTTTTATGTATGCTGGCATAAAATAGTAGTTTCTGTTATTCTTTTTCTACTATTGTAGAAGAGTTTTTTTACATACAAAGTTCTCCTTGTTTTAACATGGTTACAAGGAGAAAAGAGATGCATTTTCGTACATTCGATAAAACTAGAATGACTGTTTAAGAGCTTAAGTTTAGAGCATAGATCATACCTATATACACTCAAAATAAGAAAAAAGCCCAATTTGGGCTTTTTTAATTTTGTAAATCAATATCATATTCCATATTTTTGGCCGTTTCTTCAGCGATCTCCACACCTAGCAAATTTTTCACAATATGAAATGACATGTTAATACCAGCTGAAATACCTGCCGATGTAATAATATGTCCTTCATCTACAAATTTCACATTCTCCATTACTTCTACATTCGGAAAATCTTTTTTGAAAGTTTGAATACTAGCCCAATGTGTTGTTGCTTTTAACCCTTCCAGTAAACCAGCTTTCGCGAGTAATAACGCTCCGGTACAAACTGAAGTCATTAGCTTTACTTCTTTCATTTGCTGACGAACCCAATTTATTACAATATCATTTTTCACTTCATTTTCCCGTGCGCCTTTACCACCTGGAATGATTAATATATCAACTGGTGGTAAATCTTCAATACTATAATCAGGCTTTACCTTTAATCCGTTCCTTGCTGTAATCATTTCTCCATTTTGGCTAACTGTATAAACAGTAAATGGTTTCTCTTCATGTACTTTAGTGATAGAAAAAACTTCAAATGGCCCTGCAAAATCTAACACTTCCACCTCATTAAATAAAAATATCCCTACACTCCATTTATTCATCACACGTTCACTCCCTGTTGCAAATAATGTAAAAGGTGAGTATGACCTTTTTCTAAGGCTATATCATAGGCTGTTTTCTCATCATCACACTCTTCTATATGTTCTGTTGATTATTATAAATTCCTTTTTTAATTATAGTTTACATAATAATATTATCTATTTAACATTTATCTTTTATTTTAAATATTAAAATTTCCCGCTAAAATAATGCTAATCATGTTTAGTATGGAGGAGAAATTATGTTACACGTAATACCTTTAAATAGTGAAGACTGTGATTTAATTAAAGCGGCTGAAAAAGTAATCGAAAAAAACTATAAATATGGCCGTCATCATATCGGTTCAGCAGTACGCACTAAAACAGGTAATATTTATGCAGCAGTACATGTTGAAGCGAATGTTGGAAGAATAACAGTATGTGGTGAAGCTATGGCAATTGGAAAATCTATTTCAGAAGGTGATCATGAATTTGATACCATTGTAGCAGTTGCTCACCCACACCCTCATGAAGATATAGAAAAATGTTGGGTTGTTGCTCCATGTGGTATGTGTCGAGAATTAATAAGTGATTACGGAAAAAATACGAACGTTATACTTTCTTATAATGGTGAACTTGTAAAATGTAACGTAATGGAATTATTACCTGAAAAGTATACAAGTGAAGTAGAATAGTTATTCCTGTGTTCCATTCATCTTATAATATTATTCCAATAAAAAAACAATCCGTTTTAAATAAAATGTACCCTATAGAATAGACACTTAAAAAAAAGTCTATTCTATAGGGTCTTTCTTGTATAATGAGAGAAAA
>NZ_JAQFUL010000107.1:0-14496 GCF_027716265.1 Bacillus cereus group sp. Bc031 | reverse complement strand
ACGCGTCTATTTTAGACTCGCTTTTATATGATTTTATACTATTTTATATTATTTTTTGATTACTGTCAACACCACCTGTTGAATGACCTGCATATGTCCAATCTTTAAAATTCAACGCCTCACGTATCGCTTCTAAATCACGTACTGCATCTACCATTCCCAAATTATATTTGGTGGTGTCATGTGTAGAATTTCCGCATCCTCTTAAGTTTATAAGATACACTGTGTAATGATTCGTAAATGCAGAAGCAAATAAATTACCATTACTATTAAACTCACTGTATAAATGTGTTACACAAAGTGGTTTTCCTTCTCCCTTTTGAAAATACTCAAATTTCCCTCTATCAGTTTCGATATAATATTTCTCCCACATCAGAGTTTCCCCCTAATGTCTTTTTATATATTCTCCTTTTTCCGGCATTATCACACCCTTCTCAGTTCGAAAGTAAAGTGGTAATCCTTCCGAAAGAAACATACTTACCTTGGATGGATCCTGCCTTTGATGATGAATATGTAAATGTGGCTCACTTGAACTTCCTGAGTTACCGACCTGAGCAAGAAATTCTCCTTCATTTACATGTTGTCCTTCCTTCACTTTAATTGACCCTTTCTTTAAATGCGCAAGAACCAAAAATGTCCCTGTTTCATCTAGTCGTAAATAAATATGATTTCCCGCCATTGACTGAAAATCATCCGATCCCGGAACTAAATCTTTTTCATCATTATTAATTGATACAACTGTTCCAGAAGCTGGTGCCATTACTTTCGCTCCATATATTCCATAATCATCCAACTTACTACTTTTCACTTCAGCAGGAGGAATGAGAATATCATATGCCCAGCGCTCATTTGGTTTGATAACGTGATAGTTCGTTTCTAAACGAGCACCACCCCAACCTATTAATGCTCGTTCATTTAAAGGAAAGCGCACGACTACTTTAGGGCTCGTAGAATGTACATCTGCCGGGTAAGCAAGTCCGCCTATGTTAGCGAACCATCCTAAGGGCCAAGCTCCAATTATAGAAAAAAGCACAATGAAGAGTAGCGTTCTATCTATTCGCTTTCTGAAAATGCCTTTCCACACAAATAGTAATACTGACCCTATCAAAATAAAGCTTGATACGAAGCTAAAGGCTTGTATACTCCACAAAAAAACGACTGATATAATACCATTAACTAAATAAATTACACTCCAACTTGTAAGTAAAAAAGCAACTAAAATTACCAACACATATTTCTTCCACATGTTATATCCCCACTCTCATATCCTTGTTCTACATGATACGAATTGAAAATTACAACATACGTAAGAAATACTTACGACTTTCTTACATTTCTTTATACTGCGGTAAAACGATAGTAAAAACTGTTTCTTTATCGTTACTACGTACAGCGATATCTCCTTTATGAAGTTCTGCTATACTTTTCGCAATTGCAAGTCCCATTCCTTTTCCACCTGTATGAGAGCTGCGTGATTTTTCACCACGATAAAACTTCTCAAAAACATAAGGCAGGTTCTCATCCGGAATACATTGCCCAAAATTTTTAATTTCTATTTCAACATTCATGTCTCTTTTAGAAATTTGAATTACAATCTCCTTTCCGTCTTTCCCGTACATAATACTATTACTAATTACATTTTCGAATAACCTCACCATAAGTGCTACATCCATTTCCACATGTAACTCCTTATCACCTTTCATACAAAAGCTCATATCGGCATCATCTAGTTGTGGTACAAAATCAATCATAATTTGTTCCATTAACGCTTTCATATTTACTACACTTTTATGTAATTCAATCTCTCTATAATTTATTTGACAGTATTCTAATAATTCATCAACTTGATTTTTTAATTCATAACTTTTTCGCTTTAATATGCTTACATACTGTTCACATTCTTCTCCATTTGCATGCAGCTTATTTCCTAATAAGTCCGCATAACCGATTAAAGATGTTACTGGCGTTCGTAAGTCATGCGAAATATTACTAATCATTTCATTTTTCATTTCCTGTGATTTTTTTTCATTCTCGATAGACTCTTTTAAGCTTTTCGCCATTCTATTAACATTTGTCGCTAGTTCACCAATCTCATCGCTTTTCGAAATAGGTATATGTATTTCAAAATTACCTTCACTTATTTCTTTCACGTTCTTGTTAATTTGAGACAACCTTTTCATCAGCGTTTTTGTCATGAATGCAAAGTATGTTGTAGTAAAAATCAAAAAAACTATAAAATATAAAAATGAATATTTTTCCTCTAAAACATTAACCTGACTATATATATTTCCAACCAAAATTTGAAACACTATTATACTTACAGTCGCTAACAAGATGCTACATATGAATGCGATAAAAAACTTAGCTCTAATGCCTTGTAATGATTTAATCTTCAATTTTATATCCGACTCCCCAAACATTTTGAATAAACTTCGGTTCTTTTGGATTCTCTTCAATTTTATTTCTTAATCTTGCGATATGAACCATTACTGTATTATTGCTTTCATAAGCCCTTTCTTTCCAAACGCTCTCATATATTTCTTCAATAGTAAATACACGATTCTTTGCAGCTGCCATTAAGTACAAAATTTCATATTCCGTTTTTGTAAGATTGATTGTTTCTCCATATAACATTACTGTTCTCGACACTTCATCTATTTCTAAACCTCTAATGTTTATTTTCTTTTCTATTACTTGGACAGCATTTTGATTGAAATATGTATACCTTCTTAATTGGGCTTTCACTCTTGCGATAAATTCAATTGTACTGAACGGCTTCACAATATAATCATCTGCTCCCGTACTAAATCCAACAACTTTATCTACATCCGATGATTTGGCGCTTAAAAATATAATTGGTAAACTATGTTTCTCTCTAATCCGTCTACACAATTCTATCCCATCCATTTGTGGCATCATAATATCCAAAATAGCAAGTTGAATGCTATTATTATTTATAATTTCTAAAGCCTCTTCTCCGTTATGAGCACTAAAAACTTTAAAACCTTCTTGCATTAAATTCACGTTCATAAATCGAACAATATCTTGATCGTCATCTACAATTAAAATTGAATTTTTCTCCATATACAAACCTCTTTTTGAAATATATTCCACAATCAATTTTATCATAAATTAAAGCCATACTTCCCTCTTGAATAATCTTTATTTTCAGACTAAATTATATAATAACAACACATTCTAGTTTCAAAAGAAATGGAGTGAAAGCATGTTTCCTATATTGAAAACCGACCGACTCATTCTACGAGAACTTACCGAAGAAGATGCACCAGGTATACTACAATGCTTCTCTAATACTGACGTACTGCGCTATTATGGCCAAAAACCGTTACAAGATATTGATCAAGTGAAACAAATTATTCATAACTTTAAACTGAGTTACAATGCAAGAAGCGGTATAAAATGGGGAATCGAATTAAAAGACAAGAAAGAACTCATCGGTACCATTGGTTTTCACGATTGGTCTTCTGAGCATAAACGAGCCAATATAAGTTATGCCTTTTTGCCTGAACACTGGGGACAAGGATATGCGACTGAAGCTGTTTCTGAGGTTATATCATACGGTTTCCATACGATTCATTTAAAGCGGATCGGAGCAATTGTATTTCTTGAAAATGAAGCTTCCAATAAAATACTATTAAAATTAGGCTTTGAAAAAGAAGGCGTTCTAAAAAATTATATGTATCAAGATGACATTCCCTATGATACGAATTTTTATTCTTTATTAAAATCGTTTTAATAGAATACATGTGTAAAAAAACCTTACTTCAAAAAAGTAAGGTTTTTTGTATTTATTCATTTGCAATATAAGCATTCTTATAAGTATAAATACCACCAAATTGATGCTTTTCAATTCCTCTTACATAATCCTTTTGTACGTAAGCTGAGCCCATTTGATAAAGCGGTGCGACCGCAGCACCCCCTAATAGAATACGCTCGGCCTCTTGCAATGCTTCCCATCTTTTCTTCTGATCTAATACTAGATCGCTTTTCGCTTTCTTTATTAATTCATCGTAGTGACGGTTAGAATAATTCATTTTATTATTTTGATTACCAGTCGTAAATAGTTCTAAATAACTAATTGGGTCTTTATAGTCGGGTCCCCAATTTGCCATAGTTATATCGTAATCACCTGTTTGTTCTAACTGTAATTTTTGCTTAAATGGCTGTTGTTTAATTTGTATCGTTAATCCTTGTAAATTCTTTTCTAAATCACCTTTTATATATTCTGCCATACGTTTTGCGTTATCTTGTTCAAACGTTAAAAACTCGAGGTTTACTTGTTCTACTCCAAGCTCTTTTTTCGCTTCTTCCCAAATTTTTTTCGCACTTTGTACATCATATAAAGAAAGGTTTCCGTTTTCTTCCCTAAAATCTTTTCCCGTTTCTTCATTGATATGCCCAACTGGTACTAGCCCAGTTGCAGGTTTTGCTCCGTTATTAATAAAATGAGCAACGAAATCCTCTTTATTTAACGCGAATGAAATAGCCTGTCGCACTTTCTTATTTGCTAACGCACTATTTTTTTCATTAAAACGTAGCATAGCAATTGCAGGTTCGCTCGACATATGTAACTCCTTATCCCCTTTATACTTGTCTACAAATTGAGAATTAATAGGCACCCGGTCCAAATTACCAGCTTCGTATAAATTAACAGCGGTCATTGTATCCTTTACAATCTGAAAGTTTATCTCGTCTAATTTCACTTTCTTTTCATCCCAATATGTAGCATTTTTCTTTAATTGAAACTCTTGTTCATGCTTCCATTTCTCTAATACAAATGGCCCATTATATATGAGATTACTAGGTTCCAATGCATAATTCTTTCCTTGTTCTTTCAAAAATGATTCATGCTGTGGTAAGTAAATAGGTAGCGCTAACAACTGTAAAAAATACGGGATTGGCTGTTCAAGTTCCACTTCCAATTTATAATCATTTATAACTTTAACCCCAAGTTCAGCAAGAGGCACTGTTCCCTTATTTATCTCTTTTGCATTTTTCACGTAAAAAAGCATATACGCATATTGAGACGCTGTTTCAGGATTAATTGCACGTTTCCATGCAAACATAAAATCATTTGCTGTCACACTGTCTCCATTTGACCATTTTGCATCTTTACGCAAATCAAATGTATATTTTTTACCATCTTCACTTCTTTTAAACGATTTTGCTACTGCTGGAATCGGCTGATCTTGATCATCTAATACATACAACCCTTCAAATATGTTCTGCATAACGTGCGCTGACGTACCATCCATCGTTTTCGCTGTATCAAGAGAAGGAATTTCTTCTGATACTGTTACATTTAATACTTGTTTTTTTGCCTCTTTATCACTTTTATTTTCCTTATTATTACAAGCTGTTAATAATAAAGATGTAACAAGTGCCATTACCATTAAATGGCTCTTTTTTCGCTTCATGAGTTGTTCTCCTTAAATATAAAATATTATAAAGCGTTATATATTATAGCAGAAATATGAACAGAAAGATGCGACATTCTTTTGAATATTTATTCGTTCAAGAAAAAAGTGACCCTTTTAAAAAGGATCACTAAAGATTGAATGTATAATCTACGCTGTTCGCTCAAGTTTAAAAAACATCTCCTATTGTATACCTCCCTTTTTGCTTTAACTTTTCTTCTGTTTCATATAAATCCCCCCATAATTAACTTAATAGACATATAGGTACAGTTTGGTTGGGATATTTTTTTATCTCCATTAAGAAATGCCGCTTTTTTTTGAAATTCAGGTCAAGTAGCAAGTGATATTTTACAAATCTTATACACTTAAGGATTTTGTAAGGATCAAGTAAGAAAAACGAGAACTTTGTTTCGTATAGTCAAAATATAAAGTGAAGAAAGAGAGATTAGGAGTTACTAGAGCGATTACGACAAAACCAGAACTGTTGGTTTTAGATGAACATATCAATGGTTTAGACGTTGTTACAACAGAACCTTAATTTATCATACCTATTTTTCACCATCACATATTGGAGGTTAAAACATGAATAAAAAAAAGAAAATACAAAAATCAATACTTTCCTTTACCCTGCTCTTTTCTTTAGGCATTTCATCTTTTCCGCTTACAACAGCTATTCACGCAAATACACATGAGGAACCATCTGTAGAAAAAAAACGAGTCTCTTTAACGGAGCGTACCTCATTATTTTTTGAATATCTCCAGCAAGATAAATATGCAGAGGCACTTCAGTTGACGTCTGCTGCTTTTCAATCCAAGTTTACAGCAAACACATTACAAAACTGGTGGACACAGAGTGGCTGGAGCGGTATAAAAAGCATGGGCCCCACCGTGATAAAAGAACGAAACTTAGTCCATCAGACGGTGGAAATGCCAGCAGTTATCGAAGGATCTACCATACCGCTACTCCTTAAATTTACACCTGGCGGGAAAGTAGATGAAATTGGAGAAAGGCCTCCCAAGGAATCATATACCATCCCGCATCCTAGCTATGATCAACCTGACTCTTATCAAGAACGTGAAATCGTCATCGGAAATTCCACCTATCCGTTACCAGCGACATTAACGGTTCCGAAACATAAGCCTGGTGAAAAGCTACCCGTAGTTGTTCTTGTTCATGGTGCTGGCATCCATGATCGCGATAGCACATATATGGGAACAAAAATCTTACGCGATCTTGCGGTAGGCCTTTCATCCAACGGAATTGCAGTGTTGCGCTATGAAAAACGTACCTTAGAACACGCATTAAAGATGAGTGCAGAACCTGTTACGTTAGACCGTGATACTACAGATGATGCAATATATGCAGCAAAATCAGCAGCGCAGCAGGAAGGCATTGATCCAAATAATATTTTCATTCTTGGACATAGTCTAGGAGCTGGCGCAATGCCACGTATACTAAGCAAATCACCTTCTTCACTTGTTAGAGGAAGTATCTTACTCGCACCACCTGCACGCCCCTTGACTGACATTGCCATTGATCAGAATCAATACCTAGGGGCGTCAAAGGAAGTAATCGATGAACTAAAAAGACAGTTCGCTTTTATCCAAGACCCTACGTTCAATCCTGAGCATCCTCCAACTGGCTACAATTTGGGATCGCCTCATTTTATGTATGATGTTTCTAGGTGGCGTCCTGTTGAAGAGGCAAGATCACGAAAAGAACCTTTACTGATTCTGCAAGGAGCACGCGATTATCAAGTAACAGTAAAAAATGAATATATAAAATGGCAGGAAGGGCTTTCAAACCGCAGGAATGTTCAGTTCAATGAATACCCAAAATTGAATCATTTCTTCACAGAGGGTGATGGGGAATTAAGTCTTCCTAGTGAATATGAAATCCCTGCTAATATTCCTAAATACGTAATTCAGGACATTATTAAATGGGTCAACGCGACAAAAGAATAAGAAACATCAAAATCCTTTAAATAATCATTATGATGTAAAGGATTTTTGAAACTAATGATTTTATCTAAATTCTTAACTTCTTTTTATTAATAAAAAGGTTCAGACACAAAAACAGGATGTGGAGAAGACTTTCTCCACATCCTGAAAATACCTATCTTTGCAAACCTCGTTTATATCGACTTGCTTCAAATATAATACGCTCTTCATCTAACGTTTTACATTCGCCATTCCAAACGACATGTTTTCCGTTAATAATTACATCGCTTATATCTTTTCCACTAGCAGCATATACAAGATGCGATAATACTTCATCTGCTGGTTGTAAATGGGGCTTATTAGACGGATCAATTGTAATGAAATCAGCGCACTTTCCAACCTCAAGTGATCCTGTTTGTTTCATGCCGATTACTTCAGCCGCTCCTTTAGTTGCAAGTGTAAGAGCTGTTTCAACCGGTAACGCTGTTGCATCTTGGTGAATACCTTTTTGTAGTAAAGTCGCTATGCGCATTTCTTCAAACATATCTAAATTATTGTTAGATGCAACACTATCTGTTGCAATTCCTACTTTTATTCCTGCTTCTAGCATCGCTTTTACATTCGCTATACCAGAACCTAATTTTAAATTACTATTCGGATTATGAGCTACTCGAACGTCATGTTCCGCTAAAAATGCACGCTCATTGTCATCTAATACTACACCGTGTGCAATCACTGTTGGTCGTTTAAACAATCCACAACTTGCCGCATATTCTACTGGACGTTTTCCGTACTGCGCTTCAATATCACGTACTTCACGCTCTGTTTCGGAAAGATGAATATGAACCATCGTTTGATTTTCTACTGCAATACGTGCACACTCTTCTAACAGTTCTGTACTGCATGTATATGGACTATGCGGTGCAACCATCGTAGTTAACATACCACTTTCGTTATAGTAACGCTTCACATATTTCTCAGCTTCTTCAATTGCTTTCTTTTCATCCTCTTTCGTTCCGAAGCTAAATAAAGTTCTTGAAACAGCAGCTCGCATCCCGCTCCTTGATACCGTTTCCATAATTGCATCTTGATCTACTCCAATTGGATTAAACATATCAGAGAAAGATGTTGTACCACTTTTCACCATTTCAAGTAATCCTAATTCCGTACTAGCAACCGCAAGTTCTGGAGTAAATTGACTTTCAAGTGGCCAAATTCTTGTCTCAAGCCACGGCTGTAATAACATATCATCACCAATACCTCTTAAGAGACTCATTACAACGTGTGTATGTGTATTGACAAGCCCTGGTAAAACCCATTTTCCTTTCATGTCAATTACTTCATCTACTTCAAAATCATTAGCGAATTCTCCGCTCTTCACATCTATAATTTGATCATTTTCTACAATGATATATCCATTTTCTATCACTTCATTTTGTTCATTCATCGTTACGATTGTAGCGTTTACATAAGTTGTTTTCAAAAGTATTTCCCCTTTCAACTCTATGAAGTTCCCTTTAATAAGTTACCACCATTATAGTAACTTATTAAAGATTAAGAGTCAAAAGATAATTTCAATTCTTTCGTTATCTTTTTCTTCAACATGCAATATTGTTTTTCATTTGTATCTGCAAATGCTTCTTCTCGATTTGATTCTATATCCATATAATTCAGTTTTTCATTAAATTGAGCCTCTGTAAAATCAAACCTCTGTCCATCTATAAAGTTATAAAAGTGCCACGCCTCTCTTACTTTTGTCTTTTTAATCTCTCCTCCGTATATGTCTTGAACGACCAAAGCCGTTACACCACACTGTCCCTTTGCTGGATTCTCAGTCGTCCACTTTGAACTTGTTTCAATGGACCACGATCTTATTAATGCTTCATATATTCTTTTTTCCTTTACATCATCCACTCTAATCTTCCCCTACTATTAATAGTTTTACACATCATATTTCAAAAGAGGCAGTAAACGATCCTTAAAGACCGTTGATGGTGTCTCTCCGATTAACTGTGCGCCCATTTTCAAGTAATATCCTTTTGCATTCGGATCACTATCAATCGTAAAACTTTTTAAGCCTAGTTCATTTGCTTTTTCTATTACATACTTCCACATTATTTTCCCGTAGCCTTTCCCTTTGTAACGAGGATGAATGTACAGGAAATCGAGAGCTTTATCATTACGTAAAAATGAGAAAAATCCAATCTTCGTATTATCGTTTTCAAAAACATATACAAAATTATTATTTATATACTCTTCTGTAATAGTTAAATCTTCCTTACAGGCAATTATGAATTCTTCACTATAATCCCACGTCGCTTTTGATTGTAGTGCGAGTTCACTTAATTCATTTGCTTCACTTAATAACGCTTCTCTTATCTTCATGATTCTTTCTCCTCACCTTCGATATGTAAACTATTAAAATGATTCGAAAAGTAATTAAAAAACCCTCTTATTTTCATAAATCTTTATTATAATCAGTACGGCCTGTAACAATGTATTTAAAGAAGAAAACGCCATCTTTGAAAGTTGGCGTTTTCTTCTTCTAAAATTTTTTTCAAACTCAATCTTTCGTTTTACTATTTCTAACGATAAACACCTATACAGTTTCTACTACCGCCTCAAGCATTGTTCCATTTTTAGCATAATTCGTATGCCAAGAAAAAGCTTTTTCTAAAACATGAGGAGTTTGTCCACCTCTCGTTTTAGCTTCTTCGTAATAAGCTCTTAGCTGATCACGATACATTGGATGTGCGCAATTCTCGATAATTAATTCCACTCTTTCTCTTGGGGCCAGTCCTCTTAGATCAACATACCCTTGTTCAGTGACGATAACATCTACATCGTGTTCCGTATGGTCCACATGTGAAACAAAAGGAACGATACTTGAAATGTTGCCACCTTTCGCAATCGATTTCGTAACAAAGATAGCTAGGCGAGCATTTCTCGCAAAATCACCAGAACCACCGATACCATTCATCATTTTTGTGCCTAAAACGTGAGTAGAGTTCACATTTCCGTATATATCTAATTCTAAAGCAGTATTAATCGAGATTAATCCGAGGCGACGAATGATTTCAGGATGATTAGAAATCTCTTGCGGGCGCATCATTAATTTGTAACGATATTTTTCAAAGTTGGAAAATACTTTTTGCATTTTCTCCTCAGAGAGTGTGATTGAACAGCATGAAGCAAAATTGACTTTTCCAGCATCCATAAGATCAAAGACCGCATCTTGTAAAACTTCAGAATACACTTCTAAATCTTCAAACTCCGAATCTAACATTCCATGAAGAACAGCATTAGCCACTGAGCCAATTCCTGATTGTAACGGTGCTAAACGATTTGTTAATCGGCCTACTTCGACTTCTTTTCGAAGGAACTCTATTAAATGCTGTGCCATAATAACAGTTTCTTCATCCGGAGGAACAATTGTCGATGGTGAGTCTAATTGGTTCGTAAACACAATCCCTTTCACCTTTTCAACATCGATTGGAATGCCAATCGTTCCAATTCGATCATCCGTTTTCACAATTGGAATTGGAAGTCTTTCTCCTTGTTTACCTGGTTCATATAAATCATGCAGTCCTTCTAACTGCGTGGATTGAGCCATATTCATTTCAATAATAATGGACTTAGCATTTAAAGAAAACGCTAAAGAATTTCCTATTGAAGTTGTTGGAATAATCATGCCATCTTCAGTAATCGCAACCGCTTCCAAAATAGCAAAATCTACATCCATAACGTCAGCGCGAAGTAACTCTGATGTATGAGATAAGTGCTGGTCCACAAATAAAAAATCTCCGTTATTAATTCCTTTTCGCATAGTCGCATCAGCTTGGAAAGGCAATCTTTTCCCTAAAATTCCTGCTTCCGCAAATAATTTATCTACATCAGAACCTAAAGAGGCACCAGTATAAACATTTACTTTAAAAGATGTATCATTCTTAACTCGGTTTACAAGCGCAAATGGGACTGCTTTTACATCACCTGCACGTGTAAACCCACTTAAGCCTAAAGTCATTCCACTTTCAATCCATGAAGCTGCTTCTTCAGGTGTAACTACGCGATCTTTCAGACGTTCATCCCTAATTCTATCCAAATTATTCTCCATATGTAATCCCTCTCCCTATGAATATTCATAATTATTTTACACTTTAACAGTATCTAAATAGGGATTTCAGTATACAATGGCAAAAATTCAGACAAAACAGCGAATCTAGTCTCTAAAGCAGAATAATTTAGAATCCTAGAAGTTTACGAAAATAACTAGCGTATGATTGACTAACTGGAACCCTCTCTCCATTATCCATAGAAAGTAAAAAAGTAGAATGAGTATCAGGATAAATCGCTTGAATATGATTCACATTTACAATAAAGGAACGGTGGCATCTAATAAATGAATCTTTCGGAAGTAAGTATTCGAATTCTTGTAACGAGTATTTATGTGTCCCTGTTAACTCTTCTGCATTTACATACGTCTTTTTATCTTTCGCCTCTAAATACATGACTTTTGAAAAAGGAACCGGAATCCAGCCGTCCGTTGTTTTTAAAGTAACGACTGATTTTCCGTCCGTTAAAGCTGGATAAATGGCTGTCACGCAACCTTCAAGCTTTCCATTGTTTGAGAATGGTACGGCCATACCATGATAAGGAATACCAAAAACATCCCGATTCATAAACTCAGAGGTTTTTTGGTTTGTCACCATTGCTTTATGAGCAATCGTTCCTTCCTTTATAGGATCACCGACACTAATCTTTAAATCAATTCGTTTACTTGGCCGATAGTATATATATTCTTTCGTATTCGATACAGCAATTGAAATTTCATCTGAAAATAATTCCCCAACAACATCTAATAGTAAACCTAATGTTTTATCTTCCATTCTATTAACACCTCATTCGCTATTATACTACTATTATGAATGGCCTCTGTTGCTTTATAAAAAGTTTGATTATTAATTTTATACATTTATCTCCTCATTTGCACAAGGCTTTCTATTTATTTAATTATATAGAATATAACCTACCTTCAAATATGTAAAAACGATATGAACACTACATCAGTAAATACTTGCAACACCTACAAACAAAAAGTCCAAACTATAAACAGTCTGGACTTAGCTTTCATTCTCATTTATTATGTTCTTCTAACCACGAAATCAAATTTTTAAATACTTCTTCTCTATTCACTTCATGGAACATTTCATGTCTTCCATTTTCATATAGACGCAACGTTACATCTTTCACACCACATTTTTTATAATTTTCATATACCTCTTTTACACCTTTCCCCATATTTCCAACAGGATCACGGTCTCCAGAGAATATATATATTGGAAGATTGCTTGGCGTCTTCTTGTATTCTTCTAATTTATTCACTTCTATTACACCAGAAAATAATTCTCGATAAAAACTCGTCGTACAAATGAATCCACATAACGGATCCGCAATATATTTATCAACTTGATCATTATCTGAAGATAGCCAATCAAAATTTGTACGATTAGGCTTAAAGTTCGAATTAAAGTTTCCGAATGATAAAAAGTTTAGCATCGGACTTTTCGTTTTTGCCCCACGCAACTTCATCTCAATTGTCGCTACTTTATGACCAATAACTCCTAAAAACCCTGGATTCCCACCAGTTCCTGAAATAAGAAATCCATCATATAGTTCGCCTCTAAGTTGCACAGCTCGTCTTGATAGGAAAGATCCCATACTATGGCCAAGTAAAAATAATGGACATGACTGCTCTTCTTTTATCATTTCCGAAACAAAGATCACATCAGACACAACCTGATTCCACCCTATATCCGGTTCAAAATGACCATAGTCTTCTTCTCTTTTTACTGTTTTCCCATGTCCTTTATGATCATGCGCATAAACACCATACCCTGCTTCTAATAACGCATCAATAAAGTCTGTATAAACACCTGCATGTTCTGTCATACCGTGTGCAATTTGAATAATCCCTTTCGGTTCACATTCTGGTAACCACTTGCGTAAATAAATTTCCGATCCATCCAATGCCGTAACGAAACTTTCCTGTACGTTCATTTCGTCAGCCCCCAACTCTATTATGTATCTCAAAAATGAATATCTATTCATTATTCTTATTATGTATTATATGCAATTGCTTTCATTATGACAAATGCCTACCTTTTCCGATTAGCTGTCAAACTATTTATGTTGACGAAAACACCATAAAACTATATAGTTACTTACATAAAGTAATTATTATGTTTTTAGGAGGTTTCTACTATGATGCCATCACTATTTTTAGCACATGGTTCACCAATGCTCGCTATTCAAGATACAGATTATACAAGTTTTTTAAAAACACTTGGAGAAACATATAAACCGAAAGCAATTGTTATTTTCACTGCTCACTGGGAAAGTGAAGTATTAACGATTTCCTCATCAGATAACGAATATGAAACAATTTATGATTTTGGAGGTTTTCCTCCAGAGTTATATGAAATTAAGTATCGTGCAAAAGGTTCTTCTAGCATTGCATCTATGTTAGAAACAAAGTTTAAAAACAAAGGTATTCCAGTCCATCATAATATGACGAGAGGTTTAGATCACGGCTCATGGACACTATTGCACCGTATGTATCCAGAAGCAAATATTCCTGTCATACAAATATCAGTAAATCCATTCCTTTCTGCAAAAGAACAATTTAAGATTGGAGAAGCATTAAAAGGACTTGGACAAGAAGATATTTTAGTAATCGGTAGCGGTGTTACCGTTCATAACTTACGAGCACTGAAATGGAATCAAACTACACCCGAACGATGGGCAATTGAATTTGATGATTGGATTATAAAACATATGCAGACTAACGATAAAGATGCGTTGTTTAATTGGGAAAACAATGCGCCTCATGCACAATTAGCAGTACCAAGAGCAGAGCATTTTGTTCCTTTATTTATCGCTATGGGAAGTGGTGAAAATAGCGGTGAAGTCATTCACCGTAGTTACGAGCTTGGTACATTAAGTTATCTTTGTCTCCAATTTTAAAGAAAAAAGGATGAAGCAATCTAATCCGTACCCTTTGTAAAGGACATTTTAAAAAAAGTTAGGCGGCATCAAGAAGATGATTTCTGTATTCAAC